>NZ_JBMGJV010000001.1:0-227568 GCF_051025295.1 Candidatus Dedyshia acidiphila
TTCGGGTTGTGCTTCGACAACACCTTCGTGATCGCCGCCGTCAACGTCGTCTTGCCGTGATCAATGTGACCAATCGTTCCCACATTCACGTGCGGCTTCGACCGGTCAAACTTCTCCTTCGCCATCGCTCGCGTCCTCTCTTGCCTTGCTCAACAGTTGCCGACATCGAACCCGCAGACCTCGGCCAGGATGACCGCTTCTACCGGTTCGTCACGTTTCGCGTTCCGACCACGCCGCGCTCGAAAGCGCAGCTCAGTGGTAGTACGCGTACACCTTCAAAAACTTTGCCCGCAGCTCCGGAGACACCTGCTCGACCGAGGCCAGGTACAGCTCCCGGATCTGCCCCTGGTCCGCATTGCCCAGCCGACCATAGGCGTTCTTCGCGTCATCGCCCAGCAGGCCGCGACCGAGAATCGTCTCGAAGTCACGCACCCGCAACCGCTCACGGTCGACGGTCTTCAGAAACCGGGGCGCGCCAGCCGGCCCGAGCGCGCCGGCGATGGCGCCGCGCACCGTCTCGAACGAACCCTTGTCCTCGATCTCCAACACCGGCTGCTCAAACATGCTCAAACCGCTTCCGCACACTGGAAAACTGCTTTGCGCTTCCTCGTTCAGTTGGAGCGGGAGACGGGAATCGAACCCGCGACCAACAGCTTGGAAGGCTGTGACTCTACCACTGAGTTACTCCCGCCTGTACTGCAGCTTCTCGCTCCCAGCCTGGCCCCGGGCACAACCACAGACCCCGCGGCCCCGAAAGCTAGTAGCTGAACTTTGGAGCTGATGACCGGGATTGAACCGGTGACCTCTCCCTTACCAAGGGAGTGCTCTACCAACTGAGCTACATCAGCCCGCCTTCACAACCGCTGCCCACTCATCTTACCCGCGCTGCCAACCGCGCGCCCAGCAATACCCGCAATGCAAGACCGGCCAGCACAATCAGCACCAGTGTGCGGAACTTGCCGGGCTCCATCGTCCACCAGGCCAGCGCTGCCAATGCCGCGTAGAGCACCAGCGCAATCGCTGTCTTCCGCCCTGCGGTCAGACCGCTCGGCTGTTCCGCATCCGCTTCCGTCACCAGCCCAACCTATGGTGCACAGGGGAGGATTCGAACCTCCGTAACTCGCAAGGAGTGGCAGATTTACAGTCTGCTGCCATTAACCGCTCGGCCACCTGTGCACAACACCGCTCCACCGCCCGACTGGTTCTCACGTCAAACTCCGCACCGCATACACAGCTCGCGCCGGAGACCGGCTCGATGGAAGGGAGGCAGGAGATCTGGGGTGGGAAGTCGCGGAACGGAGTACCGGAGCGTCCTAACTCATCTCTCGACGGCCGGGTCACGAGGACCCTGGGGCGGTGGACTGGAGCTGGCGAAGGGACTTGAACCCCCGACCCTCTGATTACAAATCAGATGCTCTACCAGCTGAGCTACGCCAGCCCGCAAACACCCCGCTCCCGGACGACAGCACCTCGACACACTGCTGCGACCGCGGAGCGCGACCGTTCAAGCAAGAGCGTAGCACAGCAGACATGGGCTCGCAATGCGCCTCTGCGTGCCGGTCGATGAAGATTGCGGCAGCGCGCGGGAAGGCCAAAACCGGTGCCACTGCTATCCTGTCAGCGCTCCAGACACCCATGCGCAGACGCACCCGCACGACGCTGCTCGTTGCTCTCTCCGTTGTTCTCCTGCTGGCCGTTCTGGCGTGGCTGCGCGGCAAGGCGCCTCCTGAGGTCGCACGGCTGCTGCCCGAGTCGGATGGCATCCTCTACCTCAACTTCGAGCCACTGCGCACCGCTCTCCGCTTCGACCAACACCCCGTGCCGCATGACGCCGCGTACCAGTCGTTCCTCGACCAGACCGGCTTTGTCTTCGAACGGGACCTGCGCCAGGCCGCGGTCGCGCTGCATCGCCAGACGGACCCGCGCGGGCCGAACGGCACTGTCGCCTACTCTGAGGTGATCGCCGGACGGCTGGACCGGCGGCGGATCACCACCTGGCTCGAGCAGCACAGCACCGGCCGCGAGACCTACGCGAACCACACCATCTATGCGATCGCGAGCGAGGGCCGCACTGTGCGGGTAACGCTGCTGGGCTATGACATGGTCGCGGCGTCGAACACACCGACGCCTGAGCAAATCCATGCCATCGTCGACCGCTCGCGCACGGCCGCCCTGCCCTTCTCCGGCTCGTCTGTGCTGAGCAAGTACTACGGGCAGGTGCCGGCACTCTCGATTGGCTGGGGCATCGGCCGGATCTCGCTGCCACTGTGGCAGGCGGGCGGTCCGCAGGCGTTCGGCGTACTGCTGCCGGTCGCAGCGGATACGGACTTCATTGCCTCGGTTCGCTATCTCGGCAGCCTGCGCGTCCGGGTCGAGGAGATCGCGCCGAGCCAGGCGGCTGCCGCGGCGACCACCACGGCGGCGCAGAACCTGCTTGGCCTGCTCTCGCTGGCGGTCCGTTCCGTGCAGAACAATGCCGGAAGCCGTGACTACGCGGCGCTGCTCGACAGCGCCACCGTGGAGCAGCATAAGAACCGCACGGTGTTGACGGCGACCGTGCCACTGACGCTGGTGCACCAGCTCACGAGTAGCCAATAGGGTCGGCATTCCGCGAGCGTGGTTCTAACAAACCGCCACCGTGCTCACCCGGAGAGCTTAGGGCCGGGTATCGTTCCCTTCGCTGCATCGCCATGTCGGCAAACCGCATCCGATCGCTGGAGGATTCCTGATGTTTCATATGATCTCTGCACGTCGCGCGCTCACCCTTTGCGTTGCGCCTGCGCTGCTCGGCCCGGTCCTGCTGGCGGCTCAGCCGGCGAAGACTGCGCCCGCCAAGGCCTCGAATACGCAGTCCGCTCCCACCCACATGACCACGGGACAGGCTGCGTTCATCGACTACTCGCAGGAGAAGCCCGGGGCGCTGCGCAAGGTCACGGTCGGCGATCTGCCGGATCCGTACGCGACCGAGTCGGTCGACAACGGGCCGTCGCTGGTGCCGCGCCCCGCAGGCGCGATGCCCGAAGCTCCGGCCGGCTTCAAGGTGGAGCTCTACGCGACCGATCTAAAGAATCCGCGGCTGATCCGCACGGCACCGAACGGTGACCTGTTTGTCGTCGAAAGCGAGCCTGGTCATGACAGCGACAACGGCACTGTCCTGGTCTTCCGCGGTGTCGACGCGAAGGGCAAGCCGCAGCAGGTGAGCACCTTCGCTACCGGGCTGAAGCAGCCCTTTGGCCTCGCCTTCTACCCGCTCGGGCCGAACCCGCAGTGGGTGTACATCGGCAATACCGATTCTGTCGTGAAGTTCCCCTACAAGAACGGCGACACCAAGGCCACCGGGGCCGCGCAGACTGTTGTGCCGGAACTGCCCGGCGGCGGCCGCCTCCGTGGCGGCGGCCACTGGACGCGCGATGTCGTCTTCACCAAAGACGGCCAGCACATGCTGGTCTCGGTCGGCTCGCATTCGAACGTCGACGACACCGACAACAACCAGGCCGAGTTCCACCGCGCCGACGTGCTCGAGTTCACGCCGCAGGGTAAGTTCGAACGCGTGTACGCGTACGGTATCCGCAACTGCGTGGGCGAGGCGATCAACCCGGTGACGGGGCAGCTCTGGTGCTCGACGAATGAACGTGACGGTCTCGGTGACAATCTGGTGCCGGACTACATCACTCACGTCGAGCCGGGTGGCTTCTACGGCTGGCCCTTCTACTACATGGGCGGTCATCAGGACCCGCGGCACAAGGGCAAGCACCCGGAGCTGGCCGCCAAGGTGATCACCCCGGACGTGCTGCTGCAGCCGCACTTCGCATCGCTCGAGATGACCTTCGACGAGAGCCGTTCGTTCCCGGCCGCGTACCGTGGCTGGGCCTTCGCGGCCGAGCACGGCTCGTGGAACAAATCGAAGCGCGCGGGTTATGAGGTGGTCGCGGTTCCTGTGGTCAATGGCAAGGCGACCGGCGCCTATGAAGACTTCCTGACCGGGTTCGTCACGCCGGATGGCAACGTCTGGGGTCGCCCGGTAGGCGTGACGTTCGACACCGACGGCTCCTTATTCGTCACCGACGACGGATCGAATTCCATCTGGCACGTCACCTACACCGGCAACACGCAGCAGGCCGCGAAGTAGCGGTAACGCAGAAAAGAGGGACAAGGGAGCAGGGATGACATCCTGCTCCCTTTTTCTTGCTCCCAACTCAAGGCGCGCGTGACCTGCAGGACATGCCCGCATCCGGCCCTGATGCCTGCTTGTCAGCTTGCCTCGTAAGCCAGTCGCGCGAACTGATCTGGCGTGAAGATCCCCTTCGCGTACTTCGCATCGAACGCCGCGGTCGGCTTGGCGGCGATGACGTCATCGAGCGTCTTGCCCGACGCCTTCAGCGATTGGACCTTGTCCGAGATCGCTTCCAGCATGGTGATAAATGCCATGTAATCGGCCTGCGTCCCGATCGGACCGTGTCCGGGGATGATGATGGTGTCCTTGTCCGTCGTCTTGAGCACCCCGCGCCCCTGCTCAGCCATGCCCCGCAAACGACCGCCGGTCGTCGGATCGATGAACGGGTAGAAGCCGTTGAAGAACAGGTCGCCCGTATGCAGCACGTTCGCGTTTTCAAAGTGAACCGCGATATCGGAGTCAGTGTGCGCCTTCGGGTAGTAGCGTAGCCGCACCGTCTCTCCGCCGTGCTGGATCGTCTTCTCTGTCGTCAGCGTTTCGGTGGGCAGCGCGCTCTTCGGCGCGGGCGGGAAGGTACCTGCGTCAAGGATTCCGGGAATAGCCATCGTGTGCGGCTCGGACAGCCAGTGCTGCGTTCGCTCATGCGCGACGATCCGTGCGCCGCGCTGGTGCAGCGCTTCGTTGCCGTCGGTGTGATCGAAGTGCCAGTGCGTGTTGATGAGCATCGCGGGCTTCGTCACGCCGAGCGACTGAATCTGCGCCCACAGGTGATCCGCCCCACTCGCATAGCCGGAGTCAACCAGCAATCCTCCATCGCCCGCCGCGAGCACGCCGACGTTGCCGCCATCGCCGCTCACCACGCCGACATGGTTGCGCAGTGTCGTAGCTTTGAACGTCGCATTGGCGACAGCATCGCGTGACTTCTGCATGAACGGTGTCGCCTGCTGAGCGAACAGCGATGTAGGCGAGACGATGCGCGTTGCAGCGAGTGCAGCAACACTCCATCCGGCAGAGCGGAGGAACGAGCGCCGGTTGGGCAGCGCGGAGAGTGGCGAGACGATCGAGTCAGGACGCATGGCGCAAGGAGAGTACCACGCAGGCACGCATCGAGCCCGCGGGATGCCGGCTGATGCGTGTCATAGAAAAGTGGCGGCGAAGGCTTTCGAGGAGGCGCTGGTTAGCAAGAGCAGAGCTGCGATGTACCATGCCGCCCATGCGTCTTGTCCTATCGCTCGCTGCCCTGCTGCTTCTGCCCGCGCTCGCAATCGCTCAGCCTGGCGCGGTCGTGCGCTCGCCTGCTCATGACACTCACCTCACCGATCGAGTGACGGAGCTGGCTCACGCTCACCATGGCCAGGTCGCGGTGTACGCGACCAATCTGCGCAGCGGCGACGTCGTTGCACTCGCGCCCGATACGCCGGTCAAGACAGCGAGCGTCATCAAGCTCGCACTGCTGTGGGAGGCGATGCAGCAGATCCGCGCCGGGCGCGCGCACTGGAGCGATCGGCTGACCCTGAACAAGGACAACCAGACCGATGGCTCGGGCGTGCTGGGCTTCTTTGATACGCCGCTCACGCTGACGCTGAAGGATGTCTTGAGCATGATGGTGATCGTCAGCGACAACACCGCGACCAACCTGGCGATCGACACGGTCGGGCTCGATGCGACCAACCGAGAGCTGGTGCGGCTGGGCATGAAGAACACGTGGCTCTACAAGAAGATCGGCAAACCCGCGAGCGGCCCGATGCCTGGTGACCAGCCGCAGTTCGGACTGGGCAAGACAACGGCGCGAGAGATGGCGGGCCTGATGGAGCGGATCGTCACCTGCCGTCTCGACGATCACGCTGCACCGACCGCCGCAGACCGGGAGATCTGCGGCGTCGCCATGCACATGCTGCGTAACCAGCTCTACCGTGACGGTGCCCCGCGCTATCTGGAGGCCGCTGATACATCCGAGACCGGCTCCGCGATTGCGAGCAAGACGGGAGCGCTCGATGCAGTGCGCAACGATGTCGACGCGGTCGCGACCAAGAACGGCATCGTGATCCTGTCGATCTTCACCTGGGACAACACCGACCAGAGCTGGACCGATGACACGGAGGCCTACCTGACTGCAGCGAAGATCGCGAAAGCGATCATCGACACGTGGTCGCCGCAGGGGCTCGATCCGAAACTGTTCGACACCGCGTCGAAATAGCTACACCGATCAGCATGGCCACCCCGATCAGCGCAGGCGCGACAACCCGACCTGCTTGGCGATGGAGCGGTCGACCATGCGGGTGGGCAGCAGTCGCGGCAGCGTCCAGTTCGCCAGCTTCCCCCTGACGGGTGCATAGCGTGGGCGCGGGCGCGGCGTGGTCAGCGCGTGATAGACGACCTGCCCAAGGTCGTCCGGCTTGAGGCTGGTCTTCATCATCTCCAGGAACAAGCGCCGGAAGCGGGCGAGCGGCTCACGAAATTCTGTTGCGTCGTATCGGCTAAGGTCCATTGCCTCACCCTTTGCCTGCACAGGGGTATCGACCGCACCCGGTCCGACGATGATCACGTCGATGCCGTAGAGCTGAAGCTCGCGCCGCAGTGCGTCTGAAAGACCTTCGAGTGCGAACTTCGAAGCCGAGTACATTCCGAGGAAAGGGAGCGACACTTTGCCGCTGGTCGAGCTGATGTTGACGATACGGCCGGGGCGACCGGTGCGGCTGCGGTCCGCTCCCAGCAGTGGACCGAACGCCTGCGACACGGCCAGCGGCCCGAACAGGTTCACCTCGAACTGGTACCGGGCCTCGTCCATGGGCATATGCAACAGCGGCCCGGCTACCGCCATACCAGCATTGTTGACCAGTCCATCGAGCGTGCGGCCACCGAGCGCTTCGCTCACCGCGTCTGCCGCCCGATGAATCTCCTCCGGCTTCGTGACGTCCATCAGTAAGGGTGTAAAACCAGCGGGCAGCTCGCGCAGGAGGCGGTCCGCGTCGCTCTGCCGGCGCACTGTGCCGAACGCGCGTACGCCTCGCGCGAGAAGAACCCGCGTGATACCGAGCCCGATCCCGGTTGAAACACCCGTAACCACCACTGCCCTGCTCTGCTGTCCGCCAGCTGCCATCTGATCCGTACCTCGTCTTCCCATGAAAGGTCTTGAAGGTGAACACCAGACACCTTCAACATGGACAGCGTACATCTACTGTCGCGATCGGGTCAAACCTGTAGAGTGAGCGCATGCCCTATCCGGCCAAGATCAGTCGCGACCGCATCCTGGCAGAGGCGATCGCGCAGCTCGAGCAGGAGGGCCCCGCGCGGCTCTCCCTGCGAACGCTGGCCGCGGAGCTGGGCGTCGCCCCGAATGCGCTCTACCGCTACTTCGCGGATCGCTCGGCGCTTGAAGCGGCCCTTGCCGACGCCAGCACGGAGCGGCTGCAGGCAGCGCTCGAGCGTGCAGCTCAGCCCCGCGGAACGGCGCGGCGCACTCCCGGCGAATCGATTCGCGCGATGGGGCAGGCGTACCTGCGGTTCGCGCGCGAGCACCCGCACCTCTACGAAGTGATGATGGGACCGGGCTGCCATGATGAGGGCCCGGGCCCACACCGTGCGCTGTGGGAGTTCGTCCTTGCGCAGGTGGCGCGATTAACAGGCGAGCAGCCCGCGCCCGAGGCCGCGGTCGCACTGTGGGCGCTGCTGCACGGGACGGCAGCGCTTGAACGCGCCGGGGTCTTCACCGCCCAGAAGCCCTTTCAGGGCTTCCTCTGTGGGCTGAACATGTGGATCGAAGGCGCAGAGCGCAAATTCGGGGAGCAGGCTGCGCCCACGCGCCCTGCTCAAAAGAAGGCACCTCGCAAGCGCTCTTGACGGGGACCACCCGCCGATCAGAACTCGACGTGGCAGCGCACAGACGGCACCCACACCGGGCCGCGATCGCGGTTGTAGCCCGGGTTGTTGACGTGCGACGCGGCCAGCGCGAAGAACAGCCCGCGCCACGCATGGGTGTTGTAGTACGCCTCTTCCGTAGTCTCGCGCCCATAGCTCAGCTGGCCATCCCCGAGCAGGAAGCCAAGGCCGCCATCGGCCAAATAGTTCTGGTGATCGCGCTTGATGCCATTCGTGACGAAGGCCAGCCCCGCCTTGTCCGACCTGCGATTCCACTGCGTGCCGTCGTAGTCAGCCCCCAGCAGGATGGTCTGGTCGACCTCGGTGTAGGCAAAGGACTCATGCTTGCCCTCGTTCCAGCCAAAACGTCCGGCCGCCCGAAGGTGGTCTGTGAGCTGCTGCTCGATGTTGTAACCAAAGCCGTACTTTGCTGCCCCGACGTGCTCATGGCGCGTGATGATCGGGGTAGGGTCGCTGCCATCCACGTAGGCAGTGACTGCCTCGCGATATGAGCCCATGTGGGCGTTGTTGCGGAAGGCCAGCACACGCTGGACGCCAGCGCGACCGGGCAACAGGCCGCGGCGCAGTTCAAACTCCCAGTTCTGGCCACGAGCGCGGCGCAGTGCCCAGTCGAGGCTGATGCCGTTGGCGACGGTTGGCATAGCGGCCGCTGCATAACGCGCCGCCCAGTCGCGGTCCTGGTACTCGAGGACCGCCGCATACGTGTAGCCGCGCGTGTCGGCGGCGTAGTCCCACGCGCCGTTGTTATCGATGGTCCAGTTGGTGAACTGCTGATGGCTGTCGCTGAGGATGCTGTTGATGTCGAGCACGTCGGGCAGCGACATCTTGCCGAGCCGCACATCGAGCCGCCGCACCGGAACCTCAGTGGCGAGCGCAAGCGGGCTCCGCGCGTTCTCGGTCATCTCGTCCGTGAAGCCGATGGTCTGGTGAATCTGCACGCGCGAGACGTAGGGCTTGGAGCCGAGGTTCGGGTTGCGCACCACATCCAGGTTGGTGAAGCCAGCCAGGCCGAGCGCCTGGCTCAGCCCGCGGCCACCCGACGACTCCAGGTCGAGGATGAAGTCAGTGTTGTAGCGCTTGCTGCGGGTCGAAGGCTCGCCACCACGCAGCCGCTCGAGCTGGTAGCCGAGGTAGAGCGTGCCCAGCAGCGAGGTCTTGTACTCGCCGCCGTTGCGGAAGCTGTTTGGCCCCTGGTAAGGCGAATGGAAGCCCGGATGCGCCTGAAAGATGACGTTGGCCTGCCCCGAAAGCAGCCAAGGGGCGACCACGGAGTGGGCAAACATGGTGGTCGTGCCCTGGTTGTGACCCGGCGACTCGGCCGAACTGGCCGTCGCATGTCCGCCACCAGCGGCCTGCCCCAGCGCCACCGCCGCGCCCAGCGAGCAAGCAGCAACCCCGGTCAGCCAGCGCGCAATCCGGCCCTTTGCTTTGCTGTTCACGGCTCGGGCTGGCACGCGGACTGGGCTCCTGGACAGATGCGAGGCGACGGCAGCCTCACCTTAGTTTTCGACAGCTTTGGCATCCGGCCTGTGCATCTCCGCACCGGCCTTTGCTCTCTTCGTCTTATCACGTGGGCCGAAGTTCGCGTCACCATGTCGCAGTGAATTCAGCAACTTAGCCTCTGCTAAACCGCAGCCCTCGGAGCTCACCTGGTGGCGCGGGCAGCTTTTGAAGGGGGTGCGGTTTTCCACCAAACTGGACCGGTATCCCACAAACGTGGGTTCCGGTTTGCAACCCGAATACCCCGTCCGTAAGGTTTGCGTTCTAAAGTTTCTGGCCTATCTTTGCGAAAGAAATTCTTGCTAAGAGGGTAGAAATGACACGGCAGCTCACAAATCTGGCAGGTCTGGCAGCAATCGCGGGTGCTCTGACGCTTCTTGGATCCGGTTGTGGCGACAGAACAGAGATGAGCAAAGAGAACTTCGCTCACGTGCTGAACGAAGACTACTCGGCCAATGCCGACTGCCTCTTCACCAAGCCGCTCCACTACCCGTTCGAGATGCAGGCAGGCGACAAGCTGCTGGGCGACGTCCACCACAAGCTGGACGCGCTGACCGCGGCCGGCCTGCTGACGCGTACCGCCCAGGCTGGCAGCCTGCACTATGAGCTGACCCTGACCGGCCAGCAGGTTCCAGGCAATGGCCGCTTCTGCTATGGCAAGCGCCAGGTGACCAGCGTCGACACGTATTCCACCCCAACCGAGCACAACGGCAACCGCTTTACGAAGGTCGAGTACCACTTCGTCGAGAAGAACAGCCCGGACTGGGCCAAGGTGCAGGCCATCCAGAGCGCCTTCCCAGCCGTCGCCAAGGCCGTGGCTGACGAGGCGGTCGACCATGCCACGCTCGTCCTGACCCCGGACGGCTGGGTGCGCAACGAGGACTAGTTCCGGTCCGCCGCAGACGCGCCGCGCGCCGACAAAGTTTGCTCTTTCACCCGCAAACCCACCAACCCACAACCCGACCGGACCGGCGTTCTGTCAGCGCCCATCCCAACCCAGGACCCGGGCTCATGCCCGGGTCCTGGCGCGTTTTGGGGACGAACACCTGGTTTGCTTGCAGCGTCAACCACTCAGGGCTGGGTGATCTGTGAGACATCGGCCAGATTTGCCTCCGCGCTGGGAAGGACCACCAGGAGGCAGTCTTTCGAACCAGTCGTGCACGCGAGTACGCCTCGCGCCAGCACCCTAGCCTTCGAGCCAGGGGGCAGCGCCACCCGGTAGCTGAGCGGCAGCAGCGTCGGCACGATCTTTTTGAGGGCATCGTTGCCCTTCAGGAAGCGGACATCCGGGGCGCCGCTGTTCCCAAAAAGGAACAGGAAATCTGCTGACGCATACTCGCCCTTGAGCGGGCTGGCGACGCGATAGGTCCGCACCGCAGCGATCGGGTCGGCTCCTTGGGGTCCAGGGGGCTCCGGTTTCTCCTTCACTCCCTCGGCCGTCAGGGCCGCGACACGTGCGGTAGCGTTCGCCTTTTTGTCCGCACCCGCGGGCGGAAGGGCGCGGTTTCCCATCAGTTTGAGCACCTGACGCCAGACGGTGAGCGACTCCGCCTTCTCACCACGCGCTTCGGCGAGCGTGGCGAGGTGCTCCCCGATCTCGATGTCGGGGGATAGCACCCAGGCGAGACGAATGAATGGTTCGGCATCGTTGGCTTTCTGTTGCTTGTAGAGGATCCATCCCAGCGTGTCCCAGTTCGCCACCAGGCTGGCGGTGTTGAGGAAGTCCTCCGGCTTCACACTCCCGAGGGCGACCGATGCGCTGCGCGACTCGAGCAGGGCGATGGCCTTGCGGCTCGCCGCTTCGGCCGCGTCCAGATCGACACCGGATTGCGCAAGCTCGTATGCCGCGGAGTTCAGTATCCCAGCGTTGTCGCTCTTGTCCATCGCCGCGTGCATCGTGGCCTTGCCAGCCTCTGTGTCGCCCGCCAATAACTGCGCCCGGGCAAGCTGGATCTGGTAGCCAGCCGGCTCGGACGACCGCTTGATCGCCTGGTCGAAGGCGTCCTCCGCCTGCTTGTACTGCTTCTGGCCAACAGCGAGGCCGCCAAGCATGGCGTAGGCACGCGGGTCCGCCGGATCGGCGCGGCTCCACGAGCCGATCGCATTGCGCATGCCGTCGTAATCGCCGGTGAAGCTAAGCAGACCGCAGAGCACGGGATAGGCGCCGAAGTTCTCCGGGTGGTACTCGATCTCCTTCCGGTAATCGGCGATGGCCTTCGGCTTGTCGTACCAGTCCAGGCGACCGTATTCGAACCAGAGGCCGAACTGACGTTCATTCTTCTGCTTCACCTGGTCGAGCAGGGCACGGGCACCCTGCACATCGTGCGCCTGTTCCTTTTCAAACGCCTGCCGGATCAGGTCGGCCGACGCGTGGTCATCCGTCGCAGTGGTGCCCGCGACCTTCACCTCACTGCCGATCAGTTGCATCATCTGTCCGGCATCGTCGCTGACGGCCTTGAGGAAGTCGCGATACGCCGCAAAGTCGCTCACCGGCAGCTCACGCTGCTTGTAACGCAGCGTGCGATCCAGGTGCAGCGTATGGCCGGTCAGGGTGGCGGTCGAGGTGTACTCGGCGAAGGGCGTGTCCTTGTGCACATCCGGTGGCGGCTGAATGGAGTAGCCGGCGGGCAGCTCGAGCGTGAGCTTGACGACATTCTCAGCTACCGAATCGAGCTCGATAGCGCGCTTCGGCGGCGTCGCATCCTCGGCCAGCTTGGCCTCAAAGGCGGGACTCATGCCGGTGATGCGGCGATTGGGCCAGTCCCCGAAGTCCTTGCGCGTGTAGTCGTAGCTCAGGCGAAAGGGCTCGCCGGTCTTCTCCGGCACGCTCGCATCCACGGCACTCACATCCCCGGCAAAGCCGCGGTTGTAGGAGATCTGCTGCGAGACTTGCATCCACTGCGCACGCGCGATGGAGTGATACACCATGCGGAAGATGACTTCTGCATCGCCGCGCATGCTGAGATCGAAGTGCGCCGTGAGCGTGCCGTTGGCATCGAGCTTGCCCGTGATCGTCTCGTGCAGGAAGCCAGGGACCGGCAGCGAGGCCGGGGTGCGCACCAGGGCGGCATCGCCGGTGGGCGGAACCGGCAGGGCGAGCTTGTCGCGCAGATTCACGAGCAGCACGCGTGCGGGCGCCACCTCGGGGGTCGCATCCAGCCACACATCGCGGGTCGCTGCGGCATCGCGCAGCTTGACCAGCGTGATCATGTGATCGAACTGCAGCATCGGGATCGCTTCGTTCACGCGCAACGAGCTGGAGATCAGGACTGGCTCAGCCTCGATCTTTTCGGCAGCCAGCATGGCCTGGAGCAACGTGTGCTTGTCCTTGCAGTCACCGTACTGGTTACGAAACACCTCCGCGGCTGTGTGCGGCTGCAGCCGCCCCACGCCCAGCGAGACCGCTATGTAGCGGTACTGGGTGGCGACATAACGGTAGAGGGCATCGACCTTCGCATCATCCGTTGTGAGACCGCGGGTGAGCTCGTCGGCCTTGGCCTGGATCGCCGCATCGGGCGTGGCACGCTCCTTGAAGAGCCCCCGATACCAGGCACCAAACTCTGCCCAGGTCTTGAAGCTGCTGATGGCGAAGTCAGGCGAGAAAGTCTCCTGCACCAGGTTGACGGCGGCGGTGGTGTCCTTCTCCTGCTTCTTCGGGTAATCCGCGAGGGTGTTGTGCTCCCACCGATAGACACGCTCCGTACCCTGCTCGTGGATCACGGGCTTCGCATCCTTGCTGAATACGGTCACGGGCACATCGCGCGGAACAAAGACTTCGCTGACCTCAGAGACGACCGGGATCCCTCGCGTGAACTCGCCGGGGTACCAGAACGCTCCGGGAGTATCCGCATTCGTTCCTGTCAGGGTGACCTGATATTCGAGCGTGTCGCCCACACCCAGGGATTGCACCGGAAGCTGCTTCATCCGGAGGTCGCTGTACATGGGCGCCTGCTGCGTCACAGGCAGCGGCACCTCCTGCGCATCGTCGGCTTCGGATGGGATGACCTGGCCCGAGGGTTTGCGCACCCGCACATAGTCGAAGTGAACAGTGGTGGTGAGCGCGCCGAACGGAATCGAGATGATGCCCGCAGTGCGCACGCCCGCATCGGACTGAATGCGTTCGCGCACCGACCAGGTACGGACGCTTGAGCCATCTCTCGCAAAGTGAGAGACGACGTGGCTCTCCTCCATCACCAACGCCTCGGCCGAGAGGTCCGGCCTGGAAGGCTTGGCGACCTCTGGCATGGAGGCACCGGCCGCGCGCGGCAGTGCACTCAGGAGAACGGCAGGAAGGCACAAGAAGGCAGCAAACCTGGAGACCAGGAACACGGTACGGACCGGCATGATGGCTGCTTATAGCGCAGAGACAAGCGCTTCGCCTAGGAAATAGCTACCCACACCCGCACGAATGGTGCTGGCCTCACGGGCGGGCGTACTGTGGGTTGCTCTGGCGGAATACCTCTGGTCTCCCACGGTAAGGCTCAGGTCTCAGGATTTGGGACGACGTCCGATGGCCACGCGGGGGATGCCCTGCAGGTCGGGAAGGAACTGCGGCGATGTGTAGCCAGCGTCGATCAACAAGTTGGCAATGGCGTCCTGCTGGCCGTGGCCGATCTCGAGTAGCAGGCGGCCGCCGGGGTGGAGGTGGAGGATTGCCTGCGGGATGAGCCGGCGGTAGATCGCCAGTCCATCGGTGCCGGCGAAGAGCGCGAGCGCCGGTTCGTAGTCGCGGACCTGCGGCTCGAGCGCCTCCGTCTCCGCGACATACGGCGGGTTCGAAACGATGCAGTCGAACGGCGGCTCCTCATCTAAGGCGCCGAAGAGGTCGGACTCGACAAATCGGACGCGGTCCGCGGCGCCGAGTTGCTGTGCGTTCTGCTCGGCAATCGCCAGCGCTGCGGTGGATAGGTCCACCGCGATGAGCTCCGCTCGCGGCAGCTCAAGCGCGAGCGTGATGGCCAGAATGCCGGAGCCGGTGCCAATGTCGAGCACGCGCGCCGGCGCAGGCGCGAGTGCGAGCACGGCCTCGACCAGGTGCTCTGTCTCCGGGCGGGGGATCAGGACTGCGGGCGAGACGGCGAACGAGCGGCCATAGAACTCCTGCACGCCGGTGATGTACTGGATCGGCTCCTGGTGAACACGGCGAGCGATGGCTGCATCGTAGATCGCGAGTTGTGCGTCCGTGAGCGCGTGATCGGGATGCGTGAGGAGAGCGGTACGCGTCTGTCCGGCTGTATGGAGCAGCAACAGCTCCGCATCACGGCGCGCCGTCTCGGCTGGGCTGCCGGACGCAAGGAGCTGGGCGATGCCGCGGTCGAGCGCGGCGCGAAGCGTGATCATGGAGAGTGGAAGCGAAGTACGGATACTCGCATGCCCGGGGGCGAGCGCTGCCTGCCAACTGGCGCGGGCAGCGGGCTTCTGGGGCCGGAATGCTATACTCACTGTAACGCTCTCAGTCAGGGAGGCAGTCGGCGCTTCGTCTGCGCCCGCCCCTGCGCCTCGAGCGTTGCCCTCCGTGTAGCAGTTTTGACGCGTGTCGCGTGGAGGGAGTCAGCCCAGTGGACGATGAGGGCTGGCGAAGAGGATCGTTCGGCAAGAGCGGGATCGGTCGGAATCGCAACCGGTCATAGTGACAAAATCACCCACCGTTTTTCCCAGACGCACATAAGAACAGGCGCACCCCCGGGCGTTTCACGAGTTGAAACGACACGCGCCCGGACCAGGCAGGCCGCCGTGCATGCAGAGCCAGAGTCGCTCTGCCAAGGAACAGATTGAACACATTTCAAGAAATGCCCCTTTCCCCGCTGACGCAGAAGCGTCTGGCGGCTTTGAACTTCGTGACCCCGACCCCCGTACAGTCCGGCGCCATCGGACCGGCCCTTGAAGGACGCGACGTCCTGGCAACCGCGCAGACCGGTACCGGCAAGACGCTGAGCTTCCTGATCCCGATTCTGGAGCGGCTGCAGAAGACCCCCGGCAAACAGCCACTGGGTCTCGTCCTGCTGCCCACGCGCGAGCTGGCCATGCAGGTGGAGAAGGTCGTCCGCCAGCTGGTTCCGGATGGACAGACCCGCGTCGCCCTCGTGGTTGGCGGACTGGCAGAAGGCCCGCAGCTCGACGCACTGCGTCGCGGTGTGCGGCTGATCGTCGCGACCCCCGGCCGGCTCGAGGACTTCCTCGATCGTCGCCTGGTCTCGCTGTCGTCGATCGAAGTGCTCGTGCTCGATGAGTGCGATCGCATGCTGGACATGGGCTTCCGCCCCTCAATCGGCCGCATCATCTCGACCATCCCGGCAGCGCGTCAGACGCTCTGCTACTCGGCCACACTGAATCGCGACATGCGTGAAGTGGTCCGTGACTACCTCAGGGATCCGGCGCGCATCGACATCTCGACCGAACTGAAGCCTGCCGCGAGCGTCTCGTTGCAGATCTTCGAGGTGGAGAAGGAGAAAAAGCCGGAGTTGCTCGAGCATCTGCTGCTCGAAAACAAGGGGAGCTTCCTCGTCTTCACCCGCACCAAGCATGGCGCGGACCGGCTGGCCAAGCGGCTGTCGCGCGAAGGGCACACAGCAGGGCGCATCCATGGCGACCGCACGCAGGCCCAGCGCGTTGCAGCACTGAAGAGCTTCGCGGACGGCTCGCATCGCGTGCTGGTCGCGACCGATGTGGCAGCACGTGGCATCGATGTGCCGCACGTGGCGCACGTGGTCAACTACGACCTGCCGCGTGAGCCGGAAGACTTCGTGCACCGCGTGGGCCGCACTGGCCGCGCTTCAAAGACAGGCACGGCGCACACCTTCGCCATGCCGGAAGAGCGGGCCGAGGTGCGCAAGATCGAGCGCGTTCTCGCGGTGACGATGAAGCGCTTCCGCGTGAAGGCAACGACGACCGCCTAAGTCGGCCGTCTGTACGGCAGCACCGGATCGAAAACAGGAGGGGCACAGAGCGAACCTGCTCTGTGCCCCTTTCTTCTTGGCTTCTGTGTTGTGACGATTGCTACTTAACGATCACAGTGAAGGTTGTCGTCGCGGTCTGCTGATTCGCGTCGGTGCCAGTCACGGTGAAAGAGTAGGTGCCCTTCGGGGCGAGCGCGGAGGACGTGGAGCCGCCACCACAGCCACTGAGCAGGAGCAGCGTTCCAGCCGCGCCGACAAGAAGCGCGCTTTGCACGCGCCGACGGCGGCTGCCCGGAACGGCAAGGCAGAGCAGCGGCAGCAGTCCTCCATACGCGAGCGGCAACTGCGAACCGGGCCCGCTGCCGTTGCGTTCCAGTCGTGCTGCAGTGAACGGTGCACGGCCGGCATTCGCGCAGGAGCTGGCGTTGGTGTAAAGGGTGAGCGTCGTCGTGACCGCAGCGCTGCCGGTCACGGCTGCGTTGGCAATGGTGTAGCAGGCATTCGTGATGTTCGCTGTCGCGGTGAAGCTGAGCGCGCCCGTGTAGCCACCAGACGGTGTCACCGTGATGGTAGACGCGCCAGTTGCTCCTCGAGACACGGTGACATTGCTGGCGCTCAGCGCGAACTTACCAATCACGTTCACGGACTGCGCGTAGCTGCCGGACGAAGCGGCGAACGTAGTGTCACCGGAATACGTCGCCGTGATGGTGTGCGATCCGGTCGCTGCGAATGACGTAGCGAAGGTAGCCACGCCCGCGTTGAGGGCAACGGGGCTGCCGGAGTTGGTGCCGTCGACGGCGAACTGCACGGTTCCGCTTGGAGTGCCGCTGGTGTTGTTCCCCGAGACGTTCGCCGCGAACGTGATCGACTGGTTCACGGCGCCCGAGGTAGCCGATGTGCTCAGCGCCGTGGTGGTTGCGGCGAGCACGCCGCCGCCGGTCGCAGCCTGTCCGGCAAAGGCGGTGGCGAGTTGCGCGGCGTCGGGAGTGCCCCAGCCGGTCACGAGGTCGTAGCCGGGAGTCGCGCTGTAGCCAAAGCTGCCGGCTGTGCAGTCCGGCGAGCCGGCGGTGCAGGGCACGATGTTGTTGCCCGTGGTGATGTCGTGGAAGGCGGTTGTGGATGCGTTGCCGATGGCGTACAGGATCGGGTTGACGTTGCCCAGCCCTTTGGCGTTTAGCTGCTGCTCGACGAGCGTGAGCAAGGCCGCGAAGGTGGGCGCGCCGAACGACGTGCCACCCGCGACGGCGAGGTTGTTGCTCGCATCGCGATAGCCGTTCACGCAGGAGCCAGCCGTGCAGTAGAGATAGCCGTCGTGCTGCGGGGACGCATCCATTGCCACATCGGGCACATCGCGGCGGTCGTCACTGGGGACGCCGGCGCCGGTCTGCCATGAAGGCTTGCCGAAGAGCGAGCTCTTGCCGCCACCGGAGCCCGTCAAGCCGCTGTTCGTCGAGGTGTCGTTCCACACCTCCTCCGGAATGTAGGAGAGCACAGAGCCGTTGCTCCCGTTGTTCGTGCCGCTCCAGTAGGTGCCGGCGGATGCGACATCGCCGAGGAACTCCGTGCCACCGATGCCTGTGACGCTCGGCGAGGCCGCGGGCAGATCGACCGCAAGGCCGTGCGTGGCAGAGGTGATCGTGGTCGTGCTCGAGTAGTCGCAGTCTGCGGCGGCATCGTCGCCGGAGGCGGCGATCACGGTCTGGCCCTGCGCGTTGGCCTGCGCGAACCACGACTCGAAGGTGGTGACATCGCCCGTCGTGTACTGGCTCTCGCAGCCGCCGTAGCTGATGCTGATGATCGGCGCCAGGTTCTGGTCGATGGCGTACTGCAGCGAGTCGAATACGTTGTAGTTGGGGCTGTTGCCGGTGTAGACGAAGTTGATGGTCGCGGCCGGCGCGAGTGCGCCCGACCACTCGACATCGAGGTCGGACTCGTCCAGATCGCCACCGCTTGTGCTCACCGTGCTTGCGCCGCTGTTGGGAACAAGAGTGAGCGTGGGCGCGTTCGCGGACAGGCCGGAGGCGGAGCGGAATGCCGAGATGTCACTGGCGGCGATCGCCGTCTGGCCGACGATCGCGATCGTGCGACCGGAGCCGGTAAAGCCGCTGTTGTAGAGCGCCTTCACGTCGTAGATGGTCGAGACATCATCGGGCGCAAGGAAGTGACTGCCGCTGATTGCGGAGGTGAAGCGCGGCACCGGGCGAACGCGAGCCCGTGGACGCAGGCTGGACAGGTTGCTGATATTCGACACAACAGCCGCGACAGAAGTCGGCAGGGTCAGGTTCTGGCTGGGCGCATAGACGCTCTCTCCGGCGATGCTGTAGAGGTTAAGCCGCGTGCCGAAGGCCTGCTCCACTTGCGCGGCGGTGCCGGAAAATGTGAGCTCGTTGTGGCTGGCATTCGCGCCCTGCACCGCGAAGCCCTGCTGCCCGAGCCAGGCGCTGACCGCGTTGAGATCAGCCGTGCTGATGCCGTAACGCGCAGCGAACTGCGCCGGCGTGAGCCACTGGTGATACTGCGGCGAAGCGGGGTTCTGCTGGGCGGCGAGCAGCGCCTTGAGGTCCGCATTCTGAGCGACTGTGCGGTTGAAGTGCAGCTTGATCCCGTCCAGCCGCGTGCTCGCGGCGAGATGGCTAGTCGGAGTCGCGCCGACCGTGAGCGGATGCCGCGTGTTGGGCAGCGTCGTCGTCTGGTGAGCATCGATGGCGCGCACGCGACTGGCGATCTGCGCATGCAGGCTGCCAGATGAGGTCCCGGCAAGCAAGGCGACGGCACCGAGGACGAGGGGCCGGAATGCACGACGGAATGCTTTCGTCACAGGAAACGGTACAGATACGCAGGACGGCATGAGGTGTTCCCTCCCTGACGGAGTGGTGTGGGTCGCCGATCCGTTCAGGGCAGACGAGCACGAGCGGGGGCCGCAACCGGATGGGTGGTGCTGTGATAGACGAGAGTAGCTGGAAACGGTTTCAGGCCTCAGCTAAATATTCGAACCGTTAGGTACCGATGCGGCAGGATGAAACCGCGTGCTGGCGGCGTCAACTCAGGCGAGGCGTGTGAACTCAACGAACACCACAGCCCCATGCTGCACAAAACCGAGCCGCCGATAGACCGCCTGGGCTTGCATGTTTTCCGCGGCGACGTGCAGGAACGGTGTGTCTCCATTCGCGAGGATCCCCGTCGTCGTCTCCTGCGTCAGGCGCTGTGCGTAGCCGTTTCCCACGTGATCCGGATGCGTACACACGGCGCTGACCTCGCGATAGCCGCGGCCGTCGGGCGCGTCGAGGTTGAGCCGTTCGCCGGCCATGGCGACCAGTTCGCCATTCACGCGGATGCCCCGGAAGCGGCCCATCTCCGGGGCACGCGGACCAAAGAAGCCCGGAAAAGCGACCGTCTTAAGTGCTTCCATGTCGGCAAGATCGCGGACCGGATCGAGCGCGACAGAGTCCGGCTGCTCGCCTTGAGACAGCGGAGGCGGAGGCGCTTCGCACAGCATCTGGTACCCGGGAATGCGGCGGCTCTCCTGCCAGATGGGGAGGTCAAGCGGCAGCGGTGCGGGCTGCACGCCCGCCAGGAAGAACCAGATACGCTCACCGGGCGCGACGAGCGAAAGCAGCTCGTCTGCGGCCTCCGTTGACGGGGTCTCAAGCGCCGCGAGCGGCACAACCTGCGGTTGAAAGCGCCGTGCCGGACCCGCACCAATGGCCAGGTACTGCTGACGTGTCACCGCGGCCTGCCAAATCGGATTGCTGAGGGCTGTTTGCACGCGCTCATCAGATGCGGGGAGGCGGTGATGGTCGCTCTTTCTCTCCGGTTCGGATCGAGCTGCCCGAGGTGTGGCTCAGTGGAAGCTCAGCGACAGATGCTTTCGATGGTTACGACATTCCCGTCACGCGGCCCTCTGCGTCCACATCCAGCGCTTCGGCACGGGAGATCTTCGGCAAACCTGGCATCAGCATCATGTTGCCGGAGATGCAGACCAGGAAACCGGCGCCGGCCGAGAGGGCGACATCCGTGATGTGCAGGTCCCAGCCCGTGGGCGCGCCCGGGAGCTTGGGGTCGTCGGAGAGCGAATACTGCGTCTTCGCCACGCAGACCGGAAGATTGCCGAAGCCCCACGCGCGGTAGCGTGCGATCTTCTGCGTCGCCTGTTCGGAAAAGACCACATCGTGGCCGCCATAGACCTGCCGCACCACCTTGCGGAGCTTGTCTTCGAACGGATCTTCGAGCGAGTAGACCGGCTCGGCTGTATCGGCAGGGTGCTTGTCGAGCGTCTCGACCACCACGCGCGCCAGGTCGGCAGCGCCCTCGCCACCGCGCGTGTAGGCGTCCGAGAGGGCGCAGGGAAGTTGCTGTTCGCGGCACCACTGGAAGAGAAACGCGTGCTCCTCCGGCGTGTCGGCTGGAAAGTGGTTGATCGCGATCACGATCGGCACGCGAAAGTTGCGCAGCGTCTCGACGTGGCGTGCTAGATTGGGCAGACCGTTGGCGAGCACGCCCGCACCCTGCTGCTTCAGGCTCTGTGCTGTTGTCACCAGCACGGCGACAGATGGCCGCGTACCGCTGGTCCGCATCACGATATCGAAGTACTTCTCGGCGCCCAGATCGGCAGCGAAGCCAGCCTCGTTGACGACGTAATCCGCCAGCCGCAACCCCATCTGCTGCGAGACGATGCTCGACGTGCCATGCGCGATGTTGCCAAACGGGCCGGCGTGCACAAAGGCCGGTGTGCCGTCCGTGGTCTGGACGAGGTTCGGTTCGAGCGCCTCCGCCAACAGCGCCATCATGCCGCCGGTGGCCTTCAGGTCATGCGCGGTGACGGGCTCTCCCTTGCGATTGGCGCCGATCACGATGCAATCGAGGCGGCGGCGAAGATCATCGCGATCCGCGGCCAGGGCAACGATGGCCATCACCTCGGATGCCGCAGTGATAACGAAGCCGGACGTGCGGTTGGCGCCGTCGCGCTCGCCCTTGCTGCTGACCGAA
This sequence comes from Candidatus Dedyshia acidiphila, assembly GCF_051025295.1. Classification (NCBI taxonomy): domain Bacteria; kingdom Pseudomonadati; phylum Acidobacteriota; class Terriglobia; order Terriglobales; family Acidobacteriaceae; genus Candidatus Dedyshia; species Candidatus Dedyshia acidiphila. Next base: position 21,436 of record NZ_JBMGJV010000001.1, read on the forward strand.
ACCACGATGCGGCGCAGCGCACGATCGTTCATGTCGAGCGTGCGTGGCCAGGTCACCGCGGCGGGATCGATATCGAGCGCGTTGCCATGGAACAGGTGCGTGTCGATCAGCGCAGCAAGCAGGTTGTGCGCCGACGTGATCGCGTGGAAGTCGCCATGGAAGTGCAGGTTGATCTTCGCGGCGGGCTCCACCTGCGAGCGGCCACCACCAGCAGCGCCGCCCTTCATGCCAAAGACGGGGCCGAGCGATGGCTCGCGCGAGGTCAGGATGACGCTCTTGCCGATATGCGCGAGCCCCTGCGTCAGGCCGATCGAGGTGACCGTCTTGCCCTCGCCTGAAACCGTGGGGGTGGTCGCGGTGACGAGGATCAGCCGTCCGCGAGGGGAGAACTGCGGATCGCGCAGCAGGTCGAGCGAGACCTTCGCGCCGTAGCGGCCGATCGGTTCGTAGAGGTGGTCTGGGACATGAAGCTTGTCGGCGATCGTCGCGATCGGGAGCAGGGCGGCCTGGTCGGTCATCTGGTGCAAGCGTAGCGGATGATGCGCCGGGGCGGTGGGGGCACGTTCACCGTATCGAGAACGGCCCATCTCACCCAGTCGCGCTTTACCGCCGTTCACACTCTGATTGCGCCCACCCGGGCCGCTGAATGCGCTGCTCAGCCACGCTGCGATTGCTGACGCGATAGCGGACTCGTTTAGTCTCTTTTTAGTCCGACAATTCTGGTCCGGGTTCCAAACTCGTCCGGGCAGACGGGCTAACGACGCTGCGGGGAGGCGTGAGTTGCGGAGTTCGTGGCGGCAGCAGTGGATGCGTTTGGCAGTCGTTGCCGGAGTGGCCCTGCTGCTGGCGTGTGGCAGGACAGTGCGGGCGCAGGAGCCGCCGTACTTCGTGACCTACTCCGAGGTGCTCGAAGAGCCGGGAAACCTGGAGATCGCGCTCAAGAGCGTGGCCGGCTCGCCGAAAGATCAGCACGCGTTCTACAGCCCCACGATCGAGCTAGAGTATGGCGCGAAGGCCTGGTGGACCACAGAACTCTACCTGCAGGGCCAGGCCACGGCCGGAGATTCAAGCCTGTGGACCGGGTGGCGCTGGGAGAACCGGTTTCGGCTCATCCCGCGCGAGCTGCCAGTGAACCCGCTGCTGTACCTCGAGTATGAGGACATCAACGGCGCGGATAAAAGCATTCTCGAAGTGGTGGGTAACGACGGGGTGACTGACCTCGGCGGCAGCAATGCTGAGAACCGTGCCGTTGTCGAGCACGAGGTCGAGACCAAGCTGTTGCTGTCGAGCTTCGTGCATTCGTGGAACATCTCGGAGAACCTGATCGCGGAGAAACAGGTGAACCACGGCGAGCCATGGGAGTTCGGCTATGCGCTGGGCGTGAGCCGCCCGCTCGCGGACCATGCCAGGCTGAAAAACTGTCTCTTCTGCCGGCAGAACCTCGCGGCTGGTGCGGAGATGTACGGCGGACTTGGGACGACGGAGAGCTTCGGCCTGCACGACACGTCGCACTATGCGGGCCCGGCGCTTCGCCTCGACATACCGTCGCGGGGGCCGAGCATCAGCTTCTCCCCGCAGTTCGGTCTGAACAGCAACAGTGCGGGCGTGCTCTGGCGATTTGCGGTTTCGTACGAGGTGCAGCAGGTGAGCGAACTCTTCCGTGGACGGGGCGCGCGATGATCGGCAAGACATGCGGAGCGATCGTAAGCAGTGTGCTTGGATTGCCGCTGCTGATGGCTGCGGTCAGTGACTGGACGGCTCGTGTGCCGGCGGCGGAGCGGGCGCGCAACAACCCGCTTGCCGGACACACCGAGGCGATCACTGCGGGCCGCCTGCTCTATGGCGACCACTGCGCGCAATGTCATGCCGATGATGGCGCGGGACGGGGCAAGCGTCCGCCGGTGCGCTCCGAGCATGTCGCGAACGCCAGCGATGGCGAGCTGTTCTGGCTGCTGACCAATGGCTCACCCGGCCACGGCATGCCGGCGTGGACGCGCCTGCCGGAGCCCGAGCGCTGGCAGATCGTCACCTATCTCCGCACGTTGCAGCCCACGCCGGAGAGCCGGCAGGAGTAGCGATCAGCGCGTGAGCCTGTAGAGAGCCTCGGCATTGCCGCGCAGCACCATCCGGGCGAGCTCGACTGCACGCGCCGGCGTGATCTCGCCATCGCGCTCCATGCCGGTGAGCGCCAGACCGAGCGCCAGCCGCTCATTGCGCGCCGTCAGCCACGCACCCTCCTCCCAGCCTGCCTGCGGTGAATAGGGATAGGCGTCGGTGCCGAAGAGCACCTTATCGGGGAACGTCTCCAGCCACTCGCGCAGCCAGCCCGCAAGCGTGCGTGCCGGAATGATGGTCCCCTGCTGTGACATATCAAGATAGAGGTTCGGCTTCTGCAGCAGCGCACCCGCCTCGCGGATGTACGGCCAACCGCCATGCAGCAGGACGAAGCGGGTCGCCTTGAGCCGCGGATCGTTCAGCACCGGCTCGAGCAGCAGCGGGTTCACGCCTGCGATCGAGAAGTAGCGTCCGCCGCCCGACATCGCGTGCAGATGCACCGCCATCCCCAGCCGGCCAGCCTGCAAAGCGATCACGCGAAACAGGTAGTCCTGCAGCGTCTTGTAGGCCACAGCATCGGGTGTGCCGCCGTGCGCGAAGCGCGCGTACGCGGAGGCGGCTTCCTCCAGCGACGGATCGGCGAAGTCGAGCCCGCGCAGATAGGCGACCTCGAATTTGATCGCGACCGCACCGCCGGCCTTCTGCCGCTCAAGTGTCGGTACGACGACACTCTTCACGTAGGCGTCGAGCGAGCCTGGCAGCGATGTCATCCCAGCGTCGTTGAGGTAGCGTGCGCGCAGCTTGTCCTCGAGCGCAAAGAACTGCGTTCGATCCGGAGAAGCTGCTGCTAGGGCTGTGTTGTCGAGTGGAAACAACAGCGCGTCGTCATAGGGCACCCAGAGGAAGCGTGGCGGCGCAATGCCAGTGCCCATGCGGACGCGATTGGCCAGCATCGTCCCGATGCCTGCCTGGTCGAGCACCCACGCCGGATAGTGTTCGCCTTCGCGCTGCTGCACGCGTCTGCGTGCTTCATTGAGTTGGCTGAGTTGCGCGTCTGAGAGCGGCGGCGTGCCTTTGAATCCGTACAGCGCGGCCCACGCATCGGCGAGCGGCGGATAGTCCGGCCGCAACGCCAACGGATCCGTCTGCGGCTCCATGTTGTCCACGGGCAGCGCATCGAACTCGCGATCGGTCGCCATGGCTGGTGGCGCGAGCACCGGATGCGTATGGTCGTCGATGGCGGGTGTGCTCGCGATCAGATGGGCGATCACCGGATCGACCTCACGGGCGAGTGGGCTTGTGTTCTGCTGAGCCAGCGCGATCGCGCACACAAACACTGGCCAAAACGAAAACGCGATACGCCGAAGCAGAGGAGACGCCAGTTGCATGGCGCTAGCCTACGCGAACTGTGGCGCGCCTCCCTGCTTCATCGAACTCAGGCGGCGGTTGCGGTCTCCGCCTTCAGCCGCTCGGACTGGAAGTGCTGAACGACAGCATCGATTACTGGCTGCAGCCGGCCTTCCATCATCTCGGCGAGCTGGTGCAGCGTCAGGCCGATGCGGTGGTCCGTCAGCCGGTTCTGCGGGAAGTTGTAAGTGCGAATCTTCTCCGAGCGATCGCCGGAGCCGACCTGCTGCTTGCGCTCCTGCGCCAGCGCGGCCTGCTGCCTCTCCTGCTCAACCTCGTAGAGGCGCGAGCGTAGAACGCGCATGCCCTTCTCGCGATTCTTGATCTGCGACTTCTCGTCCTGGCAGCTCACAACTGTGCCGGTGGGCAGGTGCGTGATGCGCACGGCCGAGTAGGTCGTGTTCACCGACTGGCCGCCGGGACCCGACGAGCAGAACGTGTCGATACGCAGATCCTTGGCTTCGATCTTGACGTCGACCTCTTCCGCCTCGGGCAGCACGGCGACCGTGACCGCGGAGGTGTGGACGCGGCCCTGCGTCTCTGTCGCGGGCACACGCTGCACGCGGTGCACGCCAGACTCATACTTAAGCTGCGAGTAGACGCGATCGCCTTCGATCAGCGCGATCACTTCCTTCAGCCCCCCGACGCCCGACTCGGACGAGGAGAGGATCTCTACCTTCCAGCGATGCTGCTCCGCGAAACGCGAGTACATGCGGAAGACCTCAGCCGCGAACAGTGACGCCTCATCGCCCCCGGTGCCCGCGCGAATTTCGAGAATGACGTTCTTCTCGTCATTCGGATCCTTGGGCAGCAGCTTCAGCTTGAGGTCCTGCTCGATTGCGGGCAGGCGCTCCTCGAGTTGCGCGAGCTCGTCGGCTGCCATGGCGCGAATCTCGGGGTCAGCCTCGTCAAGCATGAGCCGCGAATCGGCAATGCCCTGCTGCACGCTGCGGAACTCGCGATAGGTATCGACCACAGACGCGAGATCGCGGTGCTGCTTGGCCACCTTCTGATACTTCTCGTGGTCTTGGATGACCTCGTCGGAGGCCATCTCCCGGCCTAGGGCTTCGTAGCGGGCGGCAATCTGTTCCAGGCGTTCAAACATGGGGCGACTCGTTTTCTGTCCAGGCGAGGCGAGGCCGGGGCGTCAGGTTGTGACTTGATGAGAGGGAGCGAGGGCGCGGCGGAGCAGTGGCGGCGGGAGCCGCTAAAGGAGAGTGCCCGGGAAGTGGATGAGGCGCAACATCGCTGGTTATTAGACTACCGCTCCCGGCCGCCTGATGCATCTACTTCGTGGGTTCCCGCCCGGCGCGGGAGTTACCGTGGGAACGGAGGCGGCGCCGCACGATGACAGAGCTGACGCCCTGGGCTGAGTTGTGCGAGCGGCTCGCGGGCACGACGAAGAAACTCGACAAGCGCGCTTGGATGGCTGACTACCTGCGCGAGCTGCCGGTCGACGCGGCAGCGCAGTCCGCTCTGTGGCTGGCCGGTGAGATCTTTCCCGAGGCGGATGGACGGCAGTTGAGTGTGGGCGGCGCCAGCCTTTGGGGTCTCGTGAAGGAACTGTCGCATGCCACCGATGAGGCCATGCAGACCGCCTTTCGCCGCCACGGGGACATGGGTGCCGGTGCGTACGACCTCCTCTCGGCCGGTGAGCCGCGGCCCGCAACGCTCACGATCGAGGGAACAGCCGACGCCTTTGCACAGCTCGCTGCGGCGCGCGGTGGAGCGCAGAGCACGGCGCGACGACAGGCCCTGCTGCGGGAGTTGTTGAGCCAGGCCACCCCGCTCGAAGCCAAGTACCTGATTAAGCTGATGCTGGGCGACATGCGCATCGGCGTAAAGGCCGCGCAGGTGGAGGAGGCCATCGCGGTGGCGACCGAGCGGCCGCTGGCCGACGTTCGCCATGCCGTGATGCTGGTCGGCGACCTGGCAGAGGTGCTGCGGCTGGCCGAGGCCGACCGCCTGCGCGAGGCCAGGATGCGGCTGTTTCACCCGCTCGGCTTCATGCTCGCGAGCCCGGTCGCGAGCATAGCGGAGGCGATCGAGCGCTTCGCCGAGGAGATTCGACAAGAGGGCATTGCCCCAATGGAGGCCCCTCTCGCGCAGGCAACTGTACCCGAAGCGCCGATCCTGAAGCAGGCGCATGTCCAGGACAAGTACGACGGCATCCGCTGCCAACTGCACTGCGGTGATCCGGAGCAGCCGGGCCGCGTCGCGCTCTTCTCGCGCACACGTGAGGACATGACCCACAGCTTCCCTGAGCTGGTCGAAGCATTCGCCACTGTGACGGAGACGTTGATCCTGGATGGCGAGATTCTCGCCTGGAACCCGGGGGCCTCACTCGAGGACGGCAGCGAGGCTCGCGGACGAGCGCTGCCCTTTGCGTCGTTGCAGAACCGCATCGGCCGCAAGCGCGTCACGGCGGCGATGCGCGAGCAGACCCCGGTCGTCTTCATGGCGTTCGATCTGCTTTACCAGCAGGATGCGCTCGTGCTTGATGAGTCGCTGACCGATCGGCGCGCACGGCTCGAAGCCATAGCGTCGCGCTGGACCCCGGCGACGAGCGTCAGCAGTGCGCCCCAGACGACGCCGGTCGTCTCTGCACAAGCGGGGCTGTTCGCAGAACTAAGTGCCACTCCCAAGCCATGCACCAACGGCTTCGCGCGGCTGGTGCTCGCGCCGGTCGCGCACCTCGCCAGCGCCGAGCAACTGGAGCAGGCCTACGCGGACGCGCGTGCACGCGGCAATGAAGGCGTGATGCTGAAGGCTGCCGCGAGCGCGTATCAGCCGGGACGCCGCGGGCTGGCGTGGTTGAAGCTGAAGCGCGAGCTCGCCACCCTTGATGTGGTCGTCACGGGTGCCGAGTACGGCAATGGCCGCCGCGCGGGCACGCTCAGCGACTACACGTTTGCGGTGCGCGATGGCGAGACGCTGAAGAATGTCGGGAAGGCGTACTCCGGGCTCACGGACGAAGAGATCGCGCGCCTCTCCGCCTATTTCATGAAGCACACGCTCGAAGACTACGGACACTTCCGCACGGTCGAGCCGACGCTCGTGCTCGAGGTTGCGTTCAATAACCTGATGCGCTCCGACCGGCACGCCAGCGGCTTTGCCATGCGCTTCCCACGCATCCTGCGCATCCGTGATGACAAGCCGGTCAGCGAGATCGATACGCTTCAGCGTGTGGAAGAAATCTACAACGGACAACCCGATCGACCTGCCGAGCGCTGATCGGGCTTGCGCCCGCTCTGCTAGCACTTGGGCCACTTCCCCTGCATGCCCCTTCAGGAGCCCGGCGTCCTGCTGTCGCGCGAGGATGTGCAGCGGCGCTGATTGAGTGGCTCGGCCGCGACCTGCCGAGCGATCTCGTTTCCGAAGCAGCGGCAGCAGCCGCAGCCAAGCCTGTGCTCCTGCAGGCGGAGTAGTTTAGTGGCCGTGTAAACAGCGGCCGACAGCACCATAAATGTGTTGTCGGCCGCGTCAGCCATGTGCCATATTGCTAGTCAGCACCCCGGCCTTCAGATAGCTGACTTATCGAGATATAGTTCGAGTCCTTACCGATTTGAACTGCAGGATCTCGATAACTCAGAGTTACACCTGCATCGATGACGTGTCCTCGTTGTCACGCGAATGCGGAGCTGGGCACGCGCCTGTAGCTGGCAAGCAGAACCGCTGCATCCAGACGGGTCATTGCTTTTGAGCTCTTTTGGCTCCTCCTGTTCGCGGACTCGATGTCAGCAATCACGCTGCGACCGCCGAAATGATTGCTGGGCTGAGCCCCGGCGCACCCTCCGCACAGAAAAGACGTGGGTTATCGTGAAGAGCCTCTCTACCGCAGCATGGATCGTTCTCCTGTTCAGCACAGCAGCGTTTGCCCAGATACCCTCGAACGCTATCTCCTCCGGCAATCTGGATGGCGCCAGTAACTGGATCTGGGAGCACGATAACGGGACCCCCGGCACGTCCGTTGGTTCCTTCAACTATCCGATCACCAAGCCGTCGCTCGACGGACAGGCTGCGGAGTTCTCCGTCTCCTACTGGAACTACGGTGGCGAGAGATATCACCTTCTATTCGGCTATGACACGAATGCTACATACTTCGTGTACGACACCTATGTCTATCTCACCGACCCCGCGCAGGTGCAGAACCTGGAGTTAGACACAAACCAGGTGCTGTCGAATGGCGAGACCATCATCACCGCGACCCAGTGCTCCAGCATCTCGGGCACATGGGAGTACGCCTACGTCTCCGGCACCCAACCGCACTGGCATGCTTCCAACATCGCGTGCAATCCGCAGAACTGGGCGGCAAACAAGTGGCACCACATCCAGATCCAATGTCATCGGACCAATACAGACGTGGTGGTGCATGACTGGGTGAAGCTCGACAACAGTGCACAGAAACCCTTCAAGAACGCTGTCGGCGCTTCGGGCCTGTTCCTCGGCTGGGGCATCGGCGACCTGGTGTTGAACTTCCAGGTGGACGGCGCCAGCGCGAACAACGGCAACATCGTCGGCTACTTCGACGAGATGCAGATCTACCGCTGGTAGCCTGCGGCTCCGTGCGGCTGGCGCGCTGACTCAGCGCTATGCGGAGAACGCCGGCGGCCGCTGATCAGCGACGTGGAAGCTGCGTTCAAGTGCCACACCGACGCGGCCCAGCAGTCCTTCGTCAAACAGCCGACCGATCAGCGTGACGCCAAAAGGCACGCGCCGCGGCGGATGAAACTGCGGCGGCGGCTGCTTCGGATCCGGCGCCCAGTCGCTGCGGGCGGCGCTGACCTCGACGAAGCCGGCGCGCAGCGTCAGCGACGGGTGGCCGGTGAAGTTGGTCAACGTCAGCATCTCGTCGCGCAACGACGGCACCAGCAGCAGGTCAACATGCGCGAAGACCTCGGCCATCTTCTGCGCAACTTTGCGGCGGAGCCGGTCCGCCTGCACGTAATCGACCGCGGACAGAAAGCGCGATTGCCGGAAGGTGTTCGGCCAGGCGTCGTTCACTTGTGCCTTCAGATCGTTGATCTGGTGATCGAGCGTGATCTCCTCGAACGCCGCCGCAGCCTCGGCGAAGAGGATAAGCTGCAGCGAATCGTAGGGCCAGTCCGGCAGAGAGACAGGCACGGCCTCCATTCCGAGCGCCCGGCACGCTTCGAGCGCAACGCGGTCCACGTCGGTCGAGGGCGGCTGGGCCAGCCACGCCGGAACGTAACCGACGCGAAGACCTTTTACCGGAAGCGCACCGTTGTAGTCCAGGTGGCTGGGCACGGACGCAACATCGCCCGGGTCAGGGCCGCTGATCGCGCGCAGTACGAGCATCGTGTCCTCGACCGTGCGGGCCATTGGACCCAGCTTGTCGAGCGACCAGCAGAGCGTCATAGCACCCGTACGCGGCACGCGGCCATAGGTGGGGCGCAGACCTGTGACACCGCAGCGCATCGACGGGCTCACGATGGAACCGCCCGTCTCGCTGCCGATGGCGAAGCCCACCAGTCCCGAGGCCGTCGCGGCACCGGGCCCGGCACTCGAGCCGGAGGCGCCTTCTTCGATCAGCCACGGGTTCATCGTCTGGCCGCCAAACCAGATGTCGTTCAGTGCCAGCGCACCCAGGCTGAGCTTGGCGACCAGCACTGCTCCGGCTGCGTTCAGACGATCGACCACGGTTGCGTTGTCCTTTGGTACGCGACTGCGGAAGGGCTCCGCGCCGTAAGTCGTGGCAATCCCGGCAGTGTCGAGCAGGTCCTTGGCGCCCCACGGAATCCCGTGCAGCGGGCCACGATAGCGGCCGGCGGCGATCTCGCGATCCGCCGTGCGTGCCTGCTCCAGCGCATGCTCGCGCGTCAGCGTAATCACGCAACGCAGCGTCGGGTTGTAGCGCTCCAGCCGGTCCAGATAGATCGTCGTCAGCCGCTCTGAGGTGATCTGCCGCGCGTGAATCCAGCGGCTGAGCTGCGTCACGCTGGCGAAGGCGATGTCCTCATCCTTCGCTGGAAGCGGCAGGAAGGGCGTTGCTGCAGGAACGAAGTGGTCGCGTGTCGGCGGTGCAGCGATGCCGGGCAGCATGGGATTCCACACCGTCGCGGGCGCCAGTGTCGGCTCGAGCGTGACCCGGCGCGGGCCGGTGCGCCGTTCTAGCAGCGGCGCCATCGCGCTGCGCCAGCTCGCGGCCGCCTGCTTCTCCTCGGTCTCCGTCATGCTGACCTGCGCCAGCTTCTTGGCCTCGGTGAAGGTGACGGCCGACACCTCGGGTCCCACCGGCGGCGCACCATTGAACGTGGGCGGCGCGCCCGCCGTGCTGGAGGGGGCAGGCGATTGCGGCGAAGCGCCACTGCCCGGCTGCGGCGACTCTCCCGCGCGGTGGCAACCGACGGCTGCGGCCGCAAGGCCCAGTGTGCCGTGCTTCAGAAAGGAGCGGCGGGAGCGAAGAAGCTTCTCAAACAACATGGTTGGTCGGATTGTACGGGGCGCGGAGCGTGCGTTATGGAGTGAAAGCATCAGCGGTCCTCCGCGCTGGCCCGAAGCGGGCAGCAGCGTGCCATCTGGAAGACGGACCTACGCTCAGCCTTGTATTCAGAAATCAGATCAGCAGTTCGACCCCACCAGCGACGACGCGCACCCGCACGTGTTCGAGCGAGTCAATTTGCCAGTCGGCGGCGAGCAGCTCTTCGCGCGCATGCGAGTTAGTCACCGCGAGCACACGGCAGCCGGCGGCCTTGCCCGACGCAACGCCCGCGGGCGAGTCTTCAATGACCACGCAGTCGGCCGGCGCGCAGCCAAGCAGGCGGGCGCCAGCGAGGTAGGGCTCGGGATGCGGCTTGCCATGCTCGACAGTCTCGGACGTCACCAGCGCCGCGGGAGTCGGCAGACCGGCCTCGCGCATGCGGCCTTTGAGCAGGGGCGCAGTGGCGGAGGTGACAATCGTCCAGCGCTCTGTCGGCAGCGAGGCGAGCAGCGCCGCGACACCGGGATAGACCCGCAGCCCGCTGTAATCCTCGGCGTCGAAGTCTTCCAGCCGGCGCAGCTCGGGCACCGGATCAAGGTCGGGGCGCAGCGCGCGCAACGTGTCGACCGCGCGGCGGCCGTGCGTCGACTGCACGGAGAAGCTGCCCTCCATGCCATGGTGGCGCGCCCACTGGAGCCAGCAGCGCTCATCCGCGCCAGTCGAGCTGATGAGCACGCCATCCATATCGAACAACACGCCGCAGGCCGGGATCACGAGAGGAGTCATCGTGCCCATGATGGCATGCGCCGCCGGATCGTTCATTGTTGCTGGCTTCAGTGGCGGGCACGACCTGCTCAGTCGTTAAGCGGACGGACTGAGTTGCTGGGCGGGACTCGATCAGTTGCTCGGCGGCTCCACACTGCGCTGGTCGACTACGGTGTAACCCGCCGGCACCTTGAAGATGGCCGCAGGCGGTTCGGACGTGTCGATCTCGGTCACCGTGAACTCCTGCTTGCCGGTCTGCGCCGTCTCAAGGCTCGAGCGCAGGCTGATGCCGAGTTGCTCCGAGTACCAGAACTCGCGGGTCGAGACCATGGGCTGATCGTTGCCCGCCACCCATGGGTTCACGGTCAGCGAATGGCGGTAGCCCACCGTATCGATGCCATCGACCGAGCTGTGGCCCAGCGACTCGCTGGTTTGAAAACCAGTGCCATTGGGCAGCGGGCCAGAGCCACCCGAGATCATGGGCTGGTATTTGGTCATCGTCGAGCCGGTGTAGGTGATCAGGTGGCAGCGCTTCTCGGCGACCTCGCAGTTGTAGAGCGTGTGCGCACTCGGGTCCGACACCTGGATCAGGTTCATCGTGGACGGGATCTTGCCATTCTTTGGAACGAGGATCCAGCGCTCCTGATGGATGCGACCTGCGGAGTCGCGCATGATATGTCGGCGGTTCTGAAGTGTGTACGTGCCGCCGTTCGCGAGCGGACGGCTCCACTCCGTCTCGAGTGTGAGCGAGAACGGCGCGTGCAGCAGGGGCGGGATGAAGATGCTCTCGAGCACCTCCCGCGTGCCGCCGTCCTGGGCGTACATCGTCGGCGCCTGCGCCTGCGCGCCAGCAGCCAAAAGAGCAGCACCGAGCAGGCACAGGGTGCGAGAAAAGGTCCCGGGCAGCGGCATCACAGGCCTCCGAGTAGCGCACAGGGATGGTACGCGATTCGCGCGATTCGCGTTTTTGAGTTTGTTATTTTCGACAACTACAAGATCCGGAAGAGAGACGCCGTGACCTTCGCCTAGCAAACCTGTTCCAGCAGCAGCGGTCTTCGCTGAATTCGACCGCGCTTGCGTAGCCGTTGTATTCGAGTGCGTTACTCATAGGTGCTTCTCCTGCCTGAGGTGACAGGGTGACGAACCGGTGGAACACTGAAGCAAAGCTTGGAGAGTGACTCAGATTGAGTTCTTGCCGCAGCCTAAGCATCTCTTACCAAGCTTGCCAGTCCAAACGCGCTTGGTACTGCATCGCTCACACACCAGGTTCAGGTTTCTGCTGGCTCCACAATTTTCACAGGCATAAACACGCCTCCCGCCCGCGTCGGTGAAGCGAATGGGAACCGTACAGAGCGGACACTGTCTCTGGTTATGCTTCATTGCTAAAGTTTGACACCTTTTCCAGCGATGCCTAATCTAACCAATACGATGATCCGGGTCGGTTCACCCTTGCGTGCCTGTTGCTGCTGTCCCAGCGGCCGGGCCGGGATGTGCCTCGCAACGGATCACCACTAGTTCAGCGAATCCGCGACGAAGACCCCGACCCACCCGCAGCAATGCCGGTGGGTTTTTCGCGTTTTTGCCCCCAACAAATTCCATCCAGAGGCATAGGAAAGGTTCCGATCACCATGAGCACTACTGCAGAGACGACCGAGACAGCCCGGCTGCCCCGCCTGGGTGAGACCGCACCCGATTTCACCGCGAAGACCACGCACGGCGAGGTCCGGCTCAGCGACTACACCGGCAAGGGCAAGTGGGTGCTCCTGTTCTCGCACCCATCCGACTTCACCCCGGTCTGCACGACCGAGTTCATCGAGTTCGCGCGCCGCTGGCCTGAATTCGAGGCACTGAATACCCAGCTGGTCGGCGTGTCGATCGACTCCATCTACTCGCACATCGCGTGGGTGCGTGACATCGAGCAGCACACCGGCCTGGAGGTCAAGTTCCCCGTCGTCGCCGATCTCGACCAGCGCGTCGCCCGCCTCTACGGCATGGTGCACGAGCCCACAGCCGACACCGCGACCGTGCGTGCGGTCTTCATCATCGACCCCAAGCAGCGCGTGCGCACCGTCCTCTACTACCCCATGCAGCTTGGCCGCAGCATCGATGAGCTGCTGCGCGTCGTGCAGGGTCTGCAGACCGTGGACGCGAACGGCGTGAGCTGCCCGGCCGACTGGAAGCCAGGCGACCCGGTCATCGTGCCCGCGCCCGCGACGCAGGCCGATGCGGCAAAGCGCACCAATGGCGGCGGGGCAGGTCTTGATGTGAAGACTTGGTACCTGTCGAAGAAGGACCTCGCGCAAAAGCCGAGCGATGTGAAGGCCGAGCCGGGGTCGCGCAACTAACTGCTGCGCACTGATCAGAACGGCGGCTTGTCGCCGCTGCTACTGTGAATGGGGAGTGAGCCGCGCGGCTCACTCCCTGTTTTGCGTTCGCTACACGCCGGAGCCCTGCTTCCCTCCCCCGACCAGGAGCTTTGCCGATGATTGTTCGACAGGCTGTCAACTGGTGGTCCATGCTGTTCGTCTGGCGTGGCTCCATCGTGCGCAAGATGCTGCCCCAGCTGACGATCGTTGCCACGCTTAGCGTACTGGCGGTGTGGACAGCCGGTCACATCTTTCGCCACAAGGTGCCGCTCAACGCGACGCCGTTCACACTTACCGGCGTCTCGCTCGCGCTCTTCCTCGGTTTTCGTAACAGTTCTGCGTACGATCGCTGGTGGGAGGGACGTCGGCTGTGGGGATCGGTCGTGAGCACCACCCGCTCGCTGACCCGGCTCGCGCTCACGCTCGGCGAGAACCGCATCCCTCGCGACCGCACCCGCGAGTTCGTGAACCTGCAGGTCGCCTTTTCCGACAGTCTGCGGGATGAACTGCGCGGACGCCGCTTCGAGCGCGCGGCGGAGCTACTGCCGCCGACGCTCGCTGCCGAGGTGGGGAGCGCCCGCTACCCGCCGAACCTGCTGCTGCGCGCGATGGGAGAGTGGGTCTCGGCTCGGCATGCCGAGGGCGGCTTTGGCGGCCAGGATCCCATCGCCTTCCAATTCGCGCTCAACGAACTGGCGAACGTGCAGGGCGGATGCGAACGCATCGCGAACACACCGCTGCCCTTCTCCTACTCGGTCATGATCCACCGCGTGGTGTACTTCTACTGCGGCCTGCTGCCCTTCGGGCTAGTGGACGCGATCGCGTGGATGACGCCGGTGGTGAGCCTGGTGATCGCGTATTCCTTCATCGCGCTCGACCTGCTGTCCGCGGAGCTTGAAACGCCGTTCGACCATGAAGAGAACGACCTGCCGCTCGACGCGATCTGCCGGACGATTGAGCTGAGCCTGCGCGAGATGTGCGGTGAGCCGTCGCTCCAGAAGCCGCTCGAGCCGGTGCGATACATCCTGAATTAGCAGGGCGGATGGCGCCCAGACGTACGAAGGGGACGGCCAGTGGCCGTCCCCTTCGTGTGAAAGCTTGCGCTGTGGTTTAGAGAGGCTGAACGTTCTCAGCCTGCCAGCCCTTGGGGCCCTTCACCACGTTGAACTGAACTGCCTGACCCTCTTGGAGGGTGCGGAAGCCCTGTGCCTGAATGGCGGTGTGGTGAACAAAAACATCTTCACCGCTCTGGCGGCTGATGAACCCGAAGCCCTTGGCATCGTTAAACCACTTCACTGTTCCCTGTTCCATCGTGCGAGTTCCTTTACTGCTGAGGTTTGTGACGCTGAATTCAAGAACGGACTCGGCAAGTAGAGAACTGCACAGTCAGAACTAGCTGAACCTTTTCCGATTCGAACGCAGCCTCAGTATACAACGACTGCTTCGAAATCCACACCATTACCAACGTGCGGACGCCAATTGCACCTATCGCTGTGCAATCTTGAGCGAATTCACCCTTCTATTCTTCCGGCGCGAGTGCGTAGTAGCCCTTCCGCGCCTGTACCTTCAGCTGCTCGTCGCGCTGATGACACACGATGTCCACCTTGCGGTAGCTGCCGTCGGCCTTGGTGTTCGTTGGCGAGTAGCTGGCCACGTACTGCGTTCGCAACTCGTCCTCAATCTGCTGGAACGCCTGCTCCATCTTGCGTCCGTTGTTTCCCACGTCGATGACGCGGCCGCCGGTCGAGTCCGCGAGCTTGTGCATGTAGCTGTCGCCGCTGTAGCCGATGCTGTAGACGCCGCCTCCATAGAAGCTGTGGTCCGCGATCAGCAGCACGTAGACCATTGCGTTGGCCTTCTGCGCCGCCTCGATGGCATCCTGGACCTTGGCGCGTGAGCCCTGATCCTCGCCATCGGTCAGCAGGATCATCGCCTTGCGGCCAGTCTCGGTGCTCAGCTTCTCCTTCGCTGCCAGCACCACTGCGTCATACAGCAGAGTGCCGCGTGGCGCGCCGGCGGTCGGCACCGGCCCGGTCTTTACCCCGCTGACGCCGGTGTTGATCTGCGCCTTGTCCATATCGTGGGCGAGAGCGCTCGCGTTCGAGCTGAAGTCGGAGAGCAGGTCCACGTCCGTATCGAACGACACCAGAAACGCCTCGTCCTTCTGACGCAGAATGCGCTTCAGAAAGGCCGACCCGGTCTGCTGCTCGAGCGGCAGAACGTTCTGCTGCGAGCCCGACGTGTCGAGCAGGATGCCAAGCGTCAGGGGCTGATCGACCTCGGCGACGAAGTTCTTGAGCTTCTGCGGCTCCTTGTTCTCGAACACCTGGCAGTCGTCGCGCGTGAGGTGCGGGATCAGCAGGTTCTTCTTGTCGCGGACGTTGAAGTAGAGCGAGACCAGGTTCACGTTCTGACGGAAGGTGGCCACCGAATCGGGCGTCTGGTCGTCGGCATTGGGATCGCCCGGGGGACCCTGCGGTGCAGCATCCGGCGAGGGCGCCGACTGCGCACGAAGATACGCAGCGGGCGACAGGAGAGCAGCGAGAAGACAGACCAGGAAAAGAAGACGGCGCATGATCGCTTTTATTAGACGACATACCTCGGGAGATGTCGCCTCTGTTCGCGCCGCGTTCGAGGCTGCCGCAGCGGGCCGGCGCGCGTCTCTCTGGTAGGCTGACAAAGCCGCGCCGTCCGCTCCGGCTTGTCTGGAGCGGTCGCGAGCGGGCGTCGGAGGTTGGAGGAGCTTTGGGCAGACGGCAGTGGGCGTGGACTCTGGTGACGGCGGTCTCGATGACCGGGCTGACGATAGCTGCGGCACAGCAGCCGAGCGGCAGCAATAACGATGGCGCGCAGCAGGGCGTGCCCGATGCGCCCAGCGCAAGTCCGACCCAGGGCGGCGACAATCTGCAGAACCTGACCCGCCAGGTCGCTCCCGGCAAGGCTGCGACCGAGCAGCCGGATCAGGTGCAGGCTCCACCCGCGCCCGCGACCACTCCGGCCAACAATGCGGACGGGCCGCCCCAGCAGGAAGTCCCCTACACGCCCAAAAATGCGGAAGAGGCCAACCAGTTCCGCCTCAAGGCCGAGACCACGTTTATCCCCATCCCGGTTACGGTGCTCGACAAGCAGCACCGGCAGGTGGCCGGCCTGACCTATCGCGACTTCCGTATCTACGAGAACGGACAGCGCCAGCACATCGCCTTCTTCAGCGTGGATCCGGTGCCGCTCTCGGTCGCTTTTGTGATCGATCAGAGCCTGCCCCGCGACACCATGAAGAAGGTCAACGAGAGCCTCACCGCCATCCAGGGCGCGTTCACGCCGCAGGACGAGGCCGCCGTCTTCACCTATGCCAACGGCGTCACGCGGCAGACCGACTTCACCGCGACGCAGGGCGATCGCCTGCCCACCGTGCTGGCGCGCGCCGAAAAGGCGGGCAGCGACCTGGGTGTTCCGAGCGGCGGTGGCCCGCTGAGCACGACGGGCCCGACCATCAACGGCAAGCTGATTGACCCCAATGTCAACCGCGGCATGAGCAACGGGCTCGAGTTGAACATTCCGCGCGAGGCGCACACGCTCTCCGACGCCATCCTCGCCGCCGCGCAGCAGTTGCAGTCGCGCCCGCAGGAGCGCCGCCGTGTGATCTACGTCATCAGCGACGGCAAAGACGTGCGCTCGAAGGCGAGCGTGCGCGAGGTCATCCGCTTCCTCGAAGGCAACAACGAAGCGGTGTACGCCACGATGGTGGGCGATGCCGCGACGTTCGGCATCGGCTATCTCGACAAGGTGCACCTGCCGCTGATTCCGGCGGAGAACGTGTTGCCCCGCTATGCCACCGCGACCGGCGGCGTGCTCGAGGCGCAGTTCTCAGCAGACGGCATGGAGCGCAGCTTCGCCCGCATCGCGGCCGAGGTGCGCACCCAGTACACGCTCGGCTTCTATAGCCACCTGCTTTCGGTCGACGGGCGGTACCGCACGCTCGAAGTGCACGTGGAGCGGCCCGGCCTCGACGTCCACTCACGCCAGGGCTACTACCCCACCGCTACGCAGCAGCGATGATCGCCCAGCAATCATGATCGCGGAGTTCGGCGCGCTCGCTGCCGGCTTGAGCAGGGGCAGCGCGACCGTCGTGCTCAGCCTGATCTCCGCGGCGGTGTGGGGCACCAGCGACTTTCTCGGCGGGGTGGCTGCGCGACGCCTGCACTCGGCCGGCGTGGTGCTGATCTCGCACGCATTCAGCCTGTGCATGCTGGTGTCGCTCGCGCTGGCGATCCACTCGCCACTGCCGGACCGCACGTCTGCGATCTACGGCCTGATTGCGGGGCTCACCTGCGGCACGGGCGTGATCGTGCTCTACCGCGCGCTCGCACTCGGCGGCATGGGGCTCACGGCGGCCATCAGTGGGGTGACCGCAGCGGCGCTGCCCGCCATCTGGGCCTTCGCGACCGAAGGCCTTCCGTCGCGCACACAGCTCTCCGGAATCGTACTCGCCGCAGTGGCAATTTGGCTGATCGCGCGCTCCCCCGGGGCCGCTGCGTCCCGGCCCGCGATGGTGATGGGCGCAGTCGCCGGCGCCAGCTTCGGCGCGCTCTTTATCCTGCTGAAGCTCGCCGGGCGCGGTGGGGTCCTGTGGCCGCTGGCCTGCTCGCGCCTGGTCAGCGCGTCGCTGGCGGCCCTCTTGTTTCTCCGATGGCGCGCACGCACCGATGCAGGAACGGAGCCGGCGGCTTCGTTCCGCTGGTGGCCGCTGATCGGCCTGCTGGCCCTTACCGGCTTTCTGGATGCAGGCGGCAATTCCCTCTACACGCTGGCGACGCGCCTGGGCCGGCTGGACATCGCTGCGGTGCTCGGCTCGCTCTATCCGGCAGGCACCATCGTGCTGGCCGCGCTCATCCTGAAGGAGCGCACGACCCGCACACAGGCCTTCGGCATTGCGCTCGCCATGGGTGCCGTGTTGCTGATTTCGAGTTAGCCCTGCGGGCCGAAGGCGAGCTCTCCGCGCAATGTCGTCACGGCCTGGCCGCGCAGCCGGACCCGCTCGTCCGCAAGCTCCAGCAGCAGCCGGCCACCGCGCGGCGACGCCTGGTACGCGCGCAGCTCCTGCAGTTCCAGCCGGCCCATCCAGTACGGGGCAAGCGCGCAATGCGCGGAGCCCGTCACCGGATCCTCATCGATGCGCAGACGCGGATAGAAGCAGCGCGAGACGATGTCCGCATCGCTGTTGGCTGACTGCGCCGTGACGATGACGCCGCGCAGGTCGGCGGCGACCGACAGATCGACGATGGCCTTCATATCCGGCCGAAGGGAGCGCACCGCGGTCTCGCTGCGCAGCTCGATCAGGTAATCCATACGATTGCGTCCTGCCCAGACGATATCGCTGCCGAGCGCGGCCGCGAGCGCCGGCGACGCTGCGATCGGCGTCGCTGGCTCGGCGGGGAAGTCGAGCTCGATCCACACCGCGCCGCTGACGTCACGCTGGTCTGCCGTGAGCAGGCCGCTGCGCGTGTGGAAGCGCGCCTGTGCCTTGCGTCCGAGTGCGCCCGACTCCCACAGGTAATGCGCGCTCGCAAGCGTGGCGTGGCCGCACAGGTCCACCTCGCCGCCCGGTGTGAACCAGCGCAGGCTGTAGTCGCCGCCCTGGCGCAACAGGAAGGCTGTCTCGGCGTGATTCAGCTCGATGGCCACGGCTTGCATCCAGGCGTCGGCGACAGGCGCGCTGAGCAGGCACACCCCGGCAGGATTGCCCCGGTAGGGCACGGCAGTAAACGCGTCAACGACAGCAATCGGCTGCGGCATGGGATGGATGATAACGGCGGCGGATGTGCGGTTCGTTACAGCGGGTTTGTGAGCACGGCGGGATGCTGCTCCGCGAGGTGCAGGATGAGTTCACCGAGCAGCGTGTTCGCCCAGGCAAACCAGGCGCGGGTGTAGTCGGCCGGGTTGTCCTTGTGGAAGGACTCATGCAGGAAGTGAGTGCCGGCCGTGGTGTCGCGCAGGGTGCGCAGACACGCGCGAATCTCCTGCTCGTCGTTGGTCGTGAACGCACGGAACAGGATCGACATGGGCCAGATGTAGTTCAGCCCCTGGTGCGGACCGCCGACGCCCTCACCCGCTTTGCCGCGGAAAAAGTACGGATTGTCCGGGCTCAGCACCCATGCCCGGGTGCGCTGGTATACAGGGTCGTCCACCGCGCAGCAGCCCAGGTAGGGCAGCGACAACAGGCTGGGCGCATTCGCATCGTCCATCAGCAGAGTGTTGCCGTAGCCGTCCACCTCGTAGGCCCACACCACGTCACCGTTACGGTTGCGTGTCTGGCCAAACTGCGCCAGCGTGGTCTCAATCTCCGTCGCAAGCCCAAGACACGTCGTGGCCAGATCGACGTCGTTCAGCGGCCCGTTCGCCAGGTCGGCGATCTGCCGCAGGCTGACCATCGCGAACAGGTTGGCGGGGACGAACAGCGGATACACGCACGCATCATCGGACGGCCGGAACATGGAGTAGATCAGCCCCACCGGCCGCGCCGGGTTGCCATAGCCGCCGAGCGGGAGCGTGTCGTACGGGTTCGCCGTGCTGCGCTGGAAGTGGTAGGGACCGCGTGCGTCTTTCTCTGGCGCAGCGGGATTCGGGAGGCGCTGCTGCACGAGGAACGTCTCGACGATGCGGTGCGCGGAGAGCCGCCACTGCGCATCGAACGGCGCGCCGTCGCCGGTTGCCTTCCAGTAGCCATGCGCCAGCCGCACTGTGTAGCAGAGTGAGTCGATCTCCCACTTGCGCTCGCCGACACCCGGCTTGTGATCCGTGTCATCGTGCACGGCCCAGGAGAGTGGCGGATCGTCCGGGCTGCGCAGAAAAGCGTTCGCGTACGGATCGAGCAGGATCGCTCGGCTCTGGCGGCGGATGACGCCTTCGATCAGTCGCGCGAGCTGCCGGTCCTCACGCGCAAAGCGCAGATAGGGCCAGACCTGCGCGGAGGAGTCGCGCAGCCACATGGCGTCGATATCGCCAGTAATGACGAACGTGTCGGGGTGGCCGTCGGCGGTGCCGGGAAACACCGTCGTGTCGAGCGTGTTGGGCAGACAGTTGCCGAACATCAGCCGCAGCTCAGGATCGGCGATGCGCGCGCCGACGCGCGTGATGGCAGCCTCAACGGCCGGCGATGTGAAGTGGCGATCGCCAGGGGCGGGACGCTGATGCAGGTCCGTGGGCTTGATCTGCGCATGCGAATGCAGCGCGGGCGCGAGCGCCGCATTCAGCCGAGCCGACTGCGAGGCCGTTGCCGGGACTGCGGCAGTGGCGGCCACGGCGGCCGCGCTGCCCAGGAAGGCGCGGCGGGAGACGGCGCCAGGAGCGAGAGGGCGTTTGTGCATACCCCGGCTAAGACGCGGCGACAGGCGTCGCGGGCCGGCCCAGGGCCTCTTCATCGAACGTGAGCGGCAACAGGCAGGCGCCCAGGATGCCCGCGTCCGAGCCAAGTTCGGCGCGCCGCACGAAGCTCCGGCCCGGGGTATCGAGCGGCTCACCGGGCTTCGCCGCCGTGGGGCGGTACACGTAGCTGCATCGATTCATCTCTTCAAACATGGCCGGGGCGAAGAGATCCCACGCATTCGAAAGCCCGCCGGCAACGACATACAGCGGCAGGTTGAGGATGTTGGCCGTGCTGCCCAGGGCATAGCCCACCGCGATGCCCACGCGGTTGAAGATGGCCTGCGCCGCATGGTTTCCGGCCTGCGCTGCATCGGCGATCATGCGCGCGGTCCACTCCGAAGGCGGTGCGGGGATGGCGGCCAGAAGGCTGGGATCGTTCCCTTCTCTGGCCATGCGAACGACTCCCGTGGCCGACGCAAACAACTCCACGCAGCCGCGGCTGCCGCAGGGGCACGAAGGGCCGTTGAGATCGATGCTGACGTGCCCCGCCTCACCCGCCATGCCGTTGTTGCCGTGCCAGATGCGCCCGTTGAGCACGATGCCGTTGCCCACGCCGGTGCCGAGTGTCAGCATGCAGAGCGAGTGGATGCCCGCAGCGCGCGCCGAGCCCAGCTCGAACTCAGCCAGCGCCGCCGCGTTCGCATCGCTCTCGAGGAAGATGGGCTGCCCGATCGCGCTCTCGACGGCCTCACGGAGATGGAAGCCATCCCACCCGGGGAGATTTGGTGGATTGCGAATGATGCCTGCCGGAAGCTCCAGCGGTCCGGGCGAGCCAACGCCGATGCCGATCGTCTGCCCGGCCTGAGTGAACCGGCTGCGTAAGGCGATGACCGCTTCCTTCAGATCGTGGACGACGCGTTCACGGCCTTGTGACAGCCGCGTGGGCAGCGAGATCAGCTCTTCCAATTGCCGTCCGCCGCGATACGCGGCCACGCGCAGATTGGTGCCGCCGAGATCCACACCGAGTGAGAACTGAGCTTCAGATGACATGCTCTTTGAGTCCGTTGACCATTTTGCCTGAAGCGCGACAAATCCGCCGCGCTGCTGTGCTGCCCTGTTGTAGAGTTGCCCAGACGCTCGGCCCCGCTTTCCCGCATCTGCAACCGGCATACCGACAGACGCGCGGGGTCGTCGCCTACTCTACACCGGATGGTCGGATGCAGATCTCGCTCGCTGACTGGATTGTGATCTTCGCGTATTTTGCGCTCAATCTTGGCATCGGTTTTTATTACTACCGCCGCGCCAGCGGAGACATCAGCGAGTTCTTCGTCTCCGGCCGCAGCGTGCCCTGGTGGCTGGCCGGCACCTCCATGGTGGCCACCACCTTCGCTGCAGATACGCCCCTGGTGGTCACCGGGCTGATCTATCGACAAGGCATTGCCGGCAACTGGGTGTGGTGGTCGCTCGCGCTCTCCGGCATGCTGACGGTATTTTTCTTCGCGCCCATGTGGCGGCGCTCCGGCGTGCTTACGGACATGGAGTTCATCGAGCTCCGCTACGCCGGCAAGAGCGGCGCATTCCTGCGGGGCTTCCGCGCGCTGTATCTCGTGTTCCTGGTCAACACGCTCAGCATGGGATGGGTGAACCTGGCCATGGCCAAGATCCTCTATCTCACGCTTGGCCTGAATAAGCTGACCGCCGTCTTTCTGTGTCTCACGATCACGCTCATCTATAGCGCCATCTCCGGCCTCTGGGCGGTGCTGTGGACCGACATGGTGCAGTTCATCCTCAAGATGACCATGGTGATCCTGCTCGCCTACTTCGCCGTCCAGGCAGTCGGCGGGCTGCACGCGCTCGAGATGAAGGTGCACGCGCTCGACGCGTTGCACCAGGGCGCCACCAATGTCGCCTTCCGCACGATGGACTTCATCCCCTCGCACGGCACGCCGTTCTATCTGCAGTTCCTGGTGCTGCTCAGCGTCAACTGGTGGGCCTCCAGCTATCCCGGTGCCGAGCCGGGCGGCGGCGGCTACATCACGCAGCGCATCTTCTCCGCGAAGGACGAGAAGAACTCCCTCGGCGCAACGCTCTGGTTCAACGTCGCCCATTACGCGCTCCGTCCATGGCCGTGGATCCTCACCGCACTTGTCGCGGTCGTCATCCTGCCCAACGCCGCGGACAAGGAAGGCGCGTTCATCGTCATCATGAATCGCTACCTGCCGGCCAGCCTGCGCGGGCTGATGCTGGCCGGCTTCGCTGCGGCGTACATGTCCACCATCGGCACGCAGATGAACCTGGGCGCCAGCTACCTGGTGAACGACGTCTACAAGCGGTTTATTTCCCCGGATCGTGACGATCGCCATTACGTGACCGCATCGCGCTGGGCCACGCTGCTGGTCACGGTGGTCTCTGCAGTCGCGACGTTCTACATGACGTCCATCGGCGCCGCCTGGAAATTCCTGATGGCCATCGGCGCCGGCGCCGGACTGGTCTTCATCCTGCGCTGGTTCTGGTGGCGCATCAATGCCTGGACCGAGATCAGCGCCATGGTCGCTGCCGCCTGCTCGTCCCTGCTGCTCGAGTCGCCCCTGGCCTCGGGCCTTGTGGACCGGCTGCGCGCGATCGATCCCCTGCTGCCCGCAGGGCCGCTCAATCCGGACGATGCGCATGGCTTCGCGTGGATTCTCGGCATCGCCACCGCGATCACCACGCTGGTATGGCTGCTGACCACGTTGCTCACGAAGCCCGAGCCGGAAGAGAAGCTGCGCGAGTTCTACGCCAAGGTGCGACCGGCAGGTCCTGGCTGGGGTCCCATCGCGCCGCTTGAAAATGGCCCGGTGCGGGGCATCCTGGGGCCCTCGTTTGTTCACTGGATCCTCGGCCTCGCGCTGGTCTACGGCACGCTGTTCGGCACGGGCGATCTGCTCTTTGGCCGCATGATGCAGGGCGTGCTGCTGCTCGTCCTCGCAGTTGGCAGTGCCGGGCTGCTCTTCTGGAACCTGAATCGGACCGGCTGGACGACCTTCCGCTAGCCTGGCCTGGCTCAACAATGCAACGCAATTCGCAGCAACAAGGAGTGGTGGAGGATGCGCGGGCTCAGCTTGAAGTGTGGTATCGCATGTGTCGCGGCAGCAATGCTCACGGGGAGTAGCACCATGCTGGCTCAGGAGTCCGGCAGCGGTACTGCCACGACGCAGATAGACCAACTCGGCCTGATGCCCGTGCCGGCTCACCTGACCGAGGGTAGCGGCGCGTACACACTGCAACCGGGCCTCAAGGTCGCCTTCGCCCACGTGCACAACGACCGGCTGGAGGCGGGCGTGGCGCGCGCCATGATGCGTCTGCAGTTTGCGACCGGCGTGCCGCTGCCCCACCTGCCGGCGCGCTTCTCGACCGATACCGCCGGCGCGGGACTCATCATCGACGTGCGCAGCGCCGGCGAAGCCGTGCAGTCCGTTCACGAGGATGAGACGTACTCGCTCACTGTCACCCCGCAACAGATCACCTTGCGTGCCGCCACTGTGGTCGGCGCCTTCCACGGCCTCGAGACGCTGCTGCAGCTCGCGCACTTCGAGAACGGGGCAGTCGTGATCCCCGCGGTCTCGATTGAAGACTCGCCGCGCTTTCGCTGGCGCGGTCTGCACATCGACGTCAGCCGGCACTTCGAGCCAATCAGTGTGATCGAGCACAACCTGGACGGCATGGCCATGATGAAGATGAACGTCTTCCATTGGCATCTGAGCGACGACCAGGGCTTCCGCGCGGAGAGCAAGGTTTACCCCAAGCTGACTGGGCTCGGTTCGAACGGCGACTACTACACGCAGGAGCAGATGCGCGGCGTGGTGGCCTATGCGCGGGCCCGCGGCATCCGCGTGGTGCCTGAGTTCGATATGCCGGGCCACACCGTGAGCTGGCTCGTGGGCTATCCGCAGCTCGCCAGCAGCAAGGGTCCGTTTCACCTGCCAGATGTCGCGGGCATCCACGACGAAGCGCTCGATCCGACCCGCGAAGCAACATACGTCTTCCTCGACCGGCTGATCGGGGAAATGGTGCGCATCTTTCCGGACGCGTACTTTCACATCGGCGGCGACGAGGTCGAGGGCAAGAACTGGCTCGAGAACCCGCGCATCGCGGCGTACATGAAGCGGAACGGGTATAAGACACCCGCCGAGTTACAGAATTACTTCAGCAAGCGCGTGCAACGCATCGTCGAGAAGCATGGCAGGACGCCGATCGGCTGGGACGAGATCTTCGTGCCCGGGCTGCCGAAGAGCGTGGTCGTGCAGTCCTGGCGTGGTGTCGATTCACTGGCCGCCGCCGCGAAGCAGGGGTACCAGGGCATCCTCTCCGCCCCCTACTACCTGGACGCGCAGAAGACGAATGAGCAGATGTATCTGGCTGATCCGATCCCGGCGAACACGACGCTCGATGCCGAGCAGCAGAGGCTGATCATCGGTGGCGAGGTCTGCATGTGGGCCGAGCAGTTGAACGCGCGCACCATCGATTCACGCATCTGGCCCCGCACCGCAGTCCTCGCGGAGCGCTTCTGGTCCGCGCAGTCGGTGCGCGATGTGCCGTCGATGTACCGCCGACTGCCCCGCGTCTCGATCGAACTCGAGCAGGCCGGACTCACGCACCTGACCGGACCCGCGATGATGCTGCGCAGCCTGAGCGGGCAGCTCGATCCGGCTGCGCTCGACACGCTCGCTGGTGTGCTCGAGCCCGTCAGCTTCAGCGATCGCTATGAGGGGCAACACACGGACGGCAACACGCCGCTCGATCGCCTGGTGGATGCTGTAGTCGCCGACCCGCCATCACGCTTTGAGATCGCGCGCGATGTGGACGCGGTGCTCAACAACGGCGGGAACAGCGCATCGGCGGCAGAGCGGCTGACGCAGCGCTTCCTTGCGTGGCAGCAGATGACGCCCGCGCTGGTCGCACAGATGGGCGCGAACCCACGGATGAGCGACGCCGCTGTGCGCGCGGGACAACTCGGTGAACTGGCCGGTGTGGGTCTGCAGGCACTTGCGAAAGCGACCAACAGGACAGCGGGGAACCAGCAGTTCGCGGCTTCGCGGGATGCACAGCTCGCATTGATTGCGAGCGCACGCAAGCCCGCCGCACTGGTACGCTTCACCTTCCTCGACGCGCTGCAAAAGCTGGTCGAGGCAGAGAAGTAGGACAGCTGGCAGAGTAAGCGCCCGAGCCTACTCCGCCAGCACCGCCTTCGTCAGGTTGCGCGGCCGGTCGACATCGATGCCGCGCCGCACAGCCGAGTAGTACGCGAGGAACTGCAGCGGAATCACCTCCGCGATCGGCAGCAGGTGCTCCCGCGTGGCGACAACCGGTACAAAGTGCGTCGCCACTTCCGCGACTGCACGGTCCCCTACATTGCCCAGCGCGACGACGTTTGCGCCCTGCCGCTTCAGATCCGCCAGCAGTTGCAGGCTTTTCTCATAGCGCACCACCGACGCCGGCTCCGCGCCGTCCACGGTCGCAATCGCCACCACCGCAGCATTCGCGCCGACCAGCGCATTGGGCCCGTGCTTCAGCTCGCCCGATGGATAACCCTCCGCCTGCAGGTAGGCCGACTCCTTCAGCTTGAGCGCTCCTTCCCGCGCGATCGCGTAGTGAATGCCGCGGCCGATATAGAGATACGTCTCGGACTCCGCGAGCGCGGCCGCAATCTGCTCCATCTGCTGCTCCCACGCGGCAAGCTGGCCCTCAATCTGCTCTGGCAGCCGAGCGAAATCAGCCAAGTGCCCGCGCAGCTGCTCTTCCGTCCGCGTCTTCAGCGCACAGCCAGACGCGAGCGCAATCAGGTTCAGCACCAGCAGTTGCGCGGTGAAGCTCTTGGTCGCCGGCACCGCAAGCTCCTGGCCGGCCGCCGTGGGCAGGCTGATCTCTGCCTCGCGCGCCATGGTCGAGCCCTCGACATTCGTCACCGCGATGGTGCCGTGTCGGCGCCGGTTCGCCTCACGCAGCGCTGCCAGCGTGTCCGCCGTCTCTCCCGACTGCGACACGACAATGACGCCAGGGTTGGTGAGCGTATTGACCTCGCGATAAACGTACTCGCTCGCATACTCCACATCCACGGGCATCCCGCTCACGTCTTCCAGCATGATCTCGCCCGCGAGCGACGCGTGGCGGCTGGAGCCGGACGCAGCGAACACGACTTCATGATGATCGCGAAACCACGCGTACACGGAGGCGAACTGCGCCTCGTCCAGCATGCCGTCGCGCACGTAGCGCGTCAGTGTCGCGGCCAGCGCGGTGGGCTGCTCGTAGATCTCGCGCAGCATGTGGTGAGGAAACTGCCGTGGGGTTGCGGTAGGCGTCATCGCTTGCTCTCGCGCTCTCCAAAAATGTCAGTGCGCTGCGGTCCCGGCGTACACCTGGAACTCGCGGATCTGTATGGGACCGCTTGCGGCCAGCACGCGCAGTCGCACCGCGGTCGCCGCAACCGGCGGAAAGATGTCGATCTTCTTGTGGCCGATGGCCTGTGCCTGCGCGACCTCGCGCCATTGTCCATGCTCTTCCACATCCACAGCGTATCGCGTGATGTGCTGGCCGTCATTCAGGCGCTCCATGGCGAGCGTGCGGTCGATCGTCACCGGGTCCGCGAACCGCACCGTGATCACCGCGGGCGTGTGATTGCCATCGGATGCCGCAGGCGGCTCCCACCACGTGTCCGTATCACCATCGAGAGCGGCATTCTCATCGTCGGCCGCTCGCTGTCGCCGAAGCGCGAGGTTGTCGCCGTAGATGGCGCGCAATCGGGCGCCGAACTCCGCGAGCCGCGCGACATCCGCCGCGGGCAGTTGGCCCGTGTTGTCCGGCGCAAGGCCGAGCATGAACTGCGCTCCGCGGCCGACCGTCACGTTGTACTCATGCACCAGCTCATCGACCGACTTGAGCGTCGCCTCGTCGTGCGGATGCCAGAACCAATGCTCCCGGTGCAGCGGTGTGTCCGATTCAACGGGACGCCAGCGCAGATAGCCGCTGCGGTCGACCACGTTCCAGTTCTCGAAAGTGACGCTGCCCTCTTCGTTGCCCACCCAGCGTATGTCCGCGTACTGGAACAGCTCGAGGTCCGCAAACACCAGCGCATTCGGCTGATAGTTGTGCAGCCGGTTCGTGATGGTCGCGAAGTCGTACGTGCGCCCGGCACTGCCCGCGCCATCCAGCCAGAACTCGGTGAGCTCTCCGTAATGCGTGGCCAGCTCATCCAGCTGAGCGAGATAGTAGCGGTCGTAGGCCGCGGGATTCTTATACCGCGGATCGTGGCGATCCCACGGCGATAGGTAGATGCCGAACCGCAGCCCATGCGACCGCGCGCTGTCGGACGCCATGCGCACCAGGTCGCCCTTGCCGCCCATCCACGGGCTTGCCTTGACGCTGTAATCGGTCTGCGCGCTGGGAAAGAGCGCGAAGCCATCGTGATGCTTGGCAACCAGCACGACATACCGAATGCCCGCCGATTTGGCCGCCGCCATCCACTGATCCGTGTCCACATGCTGCGGATGAAACACACTCGCCGGGGCAGTCCCGTCGCCCCACTCACGATCGAGAAACGTATTCGTGCCGAAGTGAATGATCGCTCCCATTTCCAGGTCCTGCCACGCGACCTGTTGTGGTGTCGGCTTCATGTCGACGGCGTTCTGCGCCTTCACCGGCGCGCTCATCGCAACCGTCGCACCCAACGTGAGCGCGATCGTCATACTTCGGGTGGCGCCGATCATTTCCAGGTGATCCGGTACACGTACGCGTACTCGCCTGGGGCCGTCGATGGCACGTGGATGTGCAATCCGTCGGCGTGCTGCTCGAATGCGAGCGGCTGCCCTCCTCCGAGCAACTGCACAGTCGCAACATCGCGGCTGCCGGGGACAGACCCCAACGCGTGCACCACGGCTTCACCCTGCTTCGGCCATGCCATCTCGATCGCGTAAAGCGTGTCGCCCTTCGTGGTGAAGCGGAAATCCTCCGCGGTATAGGGCTGGTTCGCAGTGTCATGGAACTGGCCTGCTTCGAACTTGGTCGGGCCCTCGCCAAACTGCCGCCACGGTCGCGTGCCGTAGATCGCGTCGCCATTCACCTTTAGCCAGCGGCCCACGCCGAGCAGCGTCTGTGCAGCGCCGTCAGGAATCGTTCCATCCGGACGCGGGCCCACATTCATCAGCAGGTTGCCGTTCTTGCTGACGACATCGGCAAGCTGCTGCACCACAACGAGCGGCGTCTTGTACGTGTCGTTCTCGACGTAACCCCACGACTCGTTCGAGAGCGATGTGTCCGTCTGCCACGCCAGAGGACGGATGTCGCCCAGGCCGCCGCGCTCCACATCAAGCGTGGCCGAGTGCTCCGCCATGTTGCTGAGCTTCGAAAAGAGCACGACCTGCTGGTGATTTGCTGCCGCAGAATCGTAGTAGAAGGTCGCGAACCGCTCGAGATAGCTGCGGAAGTCCGACTGGCCAACCCACCAATCGAAATAGATCAGGTCTGGATGATACTTCTCGACGATCTCTGCCGAACGCGCCAGCCAGTCATCGCGAAAGGCGGTCGACACATACGTGAAGTCGTGCGTCAGGTCGCCGACATCGCCGTGATCCGCGCCATTCAACTGTGCTGGACCGTAGAAGGCGGCGTACTTCGGATCGTTCACATCGGAGTTGAAGTGGCGTCCGCCATCGAAGAACCAATCGTGCTCTGCACGGTGAGAGGATGCGCCCAGGTGCATGCCCTGCGCACGCACCGCCTTGGCCAGATCGCCGAGCACATCGCGCTGCGGACCCATCTTGCCCGCGCACCAGTCCGTCAGGTTCGACATGTACATGGGAAAGCCGTCGTGATGCTCCGCCACCGGCACCACGTAGCGCGCACCCGCATCGTGAAAGAGCTGCGCCCACGCCGCTGGGTCGAATTTCTCTGCGCGGAACTTCGGAATCAGGTCCTTGTAGCCGGACTGGCTCTGCGGGCCGTACGTCGCGATGTGGTGCGCGAAATCAGGTGAGTCCTGCTGATACATATTCCGCGAGTACCACTCGCTGCCGAAGCCCGCGACCGAGTAGACGCCCCAGTGAATGAAGATGCCGAACTTCGCATCGCGAAACCAGTCTGGCGCGGTGTACCCATTCAGACTCTGCCAATCATTCCGGAAAGGACCAGCCGCAATCGTCTTCTCCACATCGCCGAGCAGCCGCTGACGCTCTCCGTCGTACTTCGCATTCGCCGCACGCCACTGCGCATCGATCTGCTCCGGCGTCAGCACGCCAGCGGTGGGACTGGTCGGCGACGAGGCACTTGTCTGTGCTGCAGCAATAAGTGAGCAGGAGAGCAGGACGCATGCACCAGCGATGAGTTGTGCGGATCGGGACATTCGAGGCAGCTCCATCCTGCCCGTGTCTGCGGGCAGAGTACGATGTGCAGCAGACGAGCGCCGCTGCGCTGACCAATCTACACTGCCGCGCACGATTCCCTGCTCCCGATGATGGAGGCTCCTCTGATTTCGTTGACTCGCCTTCGGCACCGCCTGCTCACGGCAACTTTCCTCGTGTTCTGCGCAGCGTTGCCGGCGCACCACGCCACTGCGCAGCAATCGCCGCCAACGACCAAGTGGGCCATCGCTGTCCACGGCGGCGCAGGGGAGGAGGAGTGGCAGCACATGGATGCCGCGACCGCCGCCGCCTACCGCGCATCACTCGACCACGCGCTTGCCGCGGGCAGCGCCGTGCTCCAGCATGGCGGCCGCGCGATCGATGCGGTGCAGGCTGCCATCCAGGTGCTTGAGGACGACCCGCTGTTCAACGCCGGACGTGGCGCGGCCTTCGACGCGCTCGGCCGCAACGAGATGGACGCCGCCATCATGAACGGGGCGACGCTTGAAGCAGGCTCCGTCGCCGGGGTGAGCGCGACGAAACATCCGATCACGCTGGCACGCGCGGTGATGGAGCACTCGCCGTACGTGATGATGGTTGGCCCCGGCGCGGACGCCTTCGCTGTCAGCCAGCACCTGCCGCAGATGCCGCCGTCGTACTTCTTCACCGAAATGCGCTGGCAGGAGTTGCTGGGTGTTCTCCACAGCCAGGGCAAGCCGGCCCCGCCGCGCCCGGCAGGCGTGCCCGCCGCACGGCAGGCCCGTGCGTCTGCGTCCGTGTCCGCCTTCGCACATCGCTTCGGGACCGTGGGGGCCGTCGCGCGCGATCGTCACGGCGACATCAGCGCCGGTACGTCGACCGGAGGCATGCAAGGCAAGCTGCCAGGCCGCGTCGGCGACTCGCCCGTGATCGGCGCGGGTACGTACGCGGCGAACAACGCGTGCGCGGTCTCGGCGACCGGCGTCGGTGAATACTTCATCCGGCTCAGCGCCGCCAAGGAGATCTGCGCGCTGGTCGCGCTGAAAGGCTTGTCGCTCAGCGCCGCCGCAGACCAGGTCATTCGGAACGAGGTTGGCAAGCTGAAGGGCGGCGAGGGCGGCGTGATTGTGCTCGACCAGACCAGCGGGCCCGTGTGGAGCTTCAACACGCTGGGAATGTTCCGCGCGCGCCAGATCGAAGGCAGCGCGCCGGAGATTGTCGTTCGCTAGTCGGTATGTGTATCTGCTACGCGTACTTTTCGAGGGCTGCCGACAGCGTCAGCGGTGTCGGGTCCACCTGGCCGGCAGGCGCTCGCGGTGCGATCAGCACGGCATGGCTCTGCCCTTCGCGCCATGCCAGGAATGTCACTCGTCCGGGCTCCGTGATGCGGGCGGTGTCCAGCCAGACATAATAAGCCGCCATCTCGGCGTCGCGCAGTGAGCCCTCAGGATCGGGCACTTCCACATTGCTCGCTGCGTCAAACAGCTGGTTCAATGTGCGCTGCCGCTGGCGCGGAGCGAAGCGCACCAGCATGCGGCTGGGCTGCGCGCGCCGCAGCGTCTCCCGCGCTGCCCACTGGACAAACGAGGTGCTGTAGATCTGCGTGCCGGAGCCCTCGGCAAACAAACGCGTGATGAAGTGCTGCAGACGCGGATCACGGTTCTGCTTGTCGGCTCCCGACTCTGCGGGCGTCAGTGCGGCCAGCTCCGTGCGCATTGCCTCGGGTCCGCCGGGGCCAGCGTGCGTGAAGCGATTCATCCGCTCCAGCATGGCTTCGCGCACTGGCCGAAGCTGCGCGTACGAGAGCAGGTTTTGCGCGTCGGCGTGAAGCGGCCACGGCTCGCCGCCATCGATGTACCAGCGACTGTAGGGTGCGGGCGCAGGCTGCGTGGCCAGCCGGGCCTGCAGCTCGGCAGGCGTCTGCGCCGTCCACGCAAGCGAACGCAGTGTCACGCCATGCGGCGCGAGCTTGCGAAACAGGCGCGGATCATCTGCCGTCGCATCTTTGCCCACGATCACGACCACCATGCGATCCTGCGGTGCGGTGTTCGCATCCGGCGGCACCGCGAGTAGATCGCGCGCGGCCCGGCGATATGTATCGATCTGGCTCGAAGACCAGAGTGATGCAGTGATCTGCTCGAGCGCCCGCTCCGGCGCGCCCACCCAGTCGCTCGTCGCAATTGCGTCCGGCAGCGTGATCAGCCGAAAGGGCGCGAGTTTCGCCGCACGCTCGTCGGCCGGCATCGAGACGAGCCACGCGCACTGCCGCTCAAAGGTGCGCCGCTCCGCAGGAAAGCGCCAGTCGTACGTGATGATCTCGCGCAGAAATGCGGGCGCGACCGCGAGTGGCAACTGCTGCAACAGCGCGAGATGCTGGATAGCGAAGGCGCGCCCTTCCGGCGGATAGCCGCCGAAGCTGCCATCGCTCAGCGAGGCTGGCGTGAGCGGAGCCATGGTCAGACCAGCTCCTCGATCGGCCTGCCCTGGACCAGCGGTGTCTCGAAGCCGTGGCGTCTGCCCAGCGTCGGCACCAGGTCGATGGGCTGAATCGCTCGATCGACAGTTACGTTCTGCCGGATACCTGGACCCATCGCGAGCAGCCAGGTGGTGCGCGCCATCGCTCCACCGGTGCGGTGATGTTGAAATCCGTTGCCGCCCGGATCGCCGTCCGCGTCGCGCCCGAAATCCGGCATGATGAACAACGCGGTCTGATCCTTGTACTCCGGCATTGACTGGATGGTGTGCCACAGATCAGCGCAGATCCGATCCGCCCGCTGTATCGCGTCGACATACAGCGAGTAAGTGCCCGCGTGCGCCACGTCCATGTCATGCAGCGTGATCAGCAGCAGCGAGGGCGAGACCTGCGCCATCAGCCGCCGCGCAATCGAGAGCGACAGCTCATCCGCGCTATCGAGCGCGCGAGCGTCGCGGGTGAAGTCTTCAATCGAGAGCCGCAGGGTGGAGGCTAACTGCTCCAGGTGCAGCTCGCCATCACTCGCCGACAGCGACGGCTGATACACCGGCATCTCGTAGTTGTCTTCAAGCAGGTGCTCGTAATCCACCAGCGAGTGCGCCCGCTGCTGGCTGACCGCTGCCGTGAGCAACTGCTTCGGCAGGATCACGCCTGCACCCTGGCCCTGATATCCACCGTGACGGCTGAAACCGATCTGCTGGAAGCCGTTGCTCGGCGCGATCACCCACGCGTCCTCAACGGGTCGGCTGAGCCCACGCCGAAAATACTCGAAGACCGTTGGATTGCCAGTGGGCTGGGCGATGAAGTTATCGAACGTCTCGTAGCACCCGGTGACGATGCCAGCCGTGGCGACGTAGTGGCCGAGGATGCCGCGGTTCACCACCTGCGTGAAGAACGTGCCCTGCGGGATCAGCTCATTCAACAGATGCGGAATGTTCTGCTGCCCTTCAACAGCGAAGGTCTCCTCATCGCGAGCGCCGCCGCCAAACGTAACCACGATAGATCGCGGCCGGGGGCGGACCGCAGCAGCGAAGGCGGAGGGAACCAGTGTGGAGGCCGCGGCAGCCGACATCGTGCCGGCGACGAGTTGCAGGAACTCGCGCCGCGTGCGACTGCGCAGCTGCGTGGCGAACGCATCGTGACTGGTGCTGCGAAACATCGGTGTGGGCCTTGCGCCGACTCTACACATCCGGAGCGCTGCCTCACAAGGGCCCGTCAGCCAAATCATTGGCTGCGGTATGTTGGTCGGCATGGCGGACTCCCGCGTGTCTGAGATCAGGGCAGCCCAAACACCACGATTAGAAATCTGCGCCGAGACACTCGCCGCGGCGCATGCTGCCTCGCAAGGCGGTGCCGACCGCATCGAGCTCTGCGCGGAGCTCTCCGGCGGCGGCGTGACACCGAGCCTTGGCCTGGTGGAACAGGTGTTGACGCGCGTCACCGTGCCGGTTCATTGCATGATCCGCCCGCGAGCCGGCGATTTCCGCTACAGCGATGGCGAGTTGCACGCCATGCGGCGCGATATCGAACTCGTGAGGCATGCAGGCGCGGCTGGCGTCGTCCTCGGGGTGCTCACTGAGCAGGCCACGGTAGACGTCGACGCAACCCGCAGGTTGATCGAGGCGGCGCGCCCCATGCGCGTCACGTTTCATCGTGCGTTCGACATCACAGGCGACCTGGACCGGGCACTCGATGCGGTCATCGAGACGGGAGCGGACATCCTGCTCACCTCCGGCGGCCGCGAGCGGGTGACCGATGCGCTGGATACGGTGGCCCGCCTCGTCGAGCGCGCGCAGGGGCGCGTCGAGGTCATGGCCGGCTCCGGCGTCCGGCTGGACAATGCACGGCGCGTGCTCGAGGCTACCCGGGTCGACGCGCTGCATACATCGTTGCGGCGCGGCGCTCCCACTCACGATCGACCAGCACTGCCGGGCCTCGCGCCTGCCGGAACAGTGCAGGCGGACGAGGTGCGGCTGCTCGCCTCGTTGCTGCGGTCGCAAGCGCTTCCTGGGGCGGAGGGCACGGCAGACACACCGCTGCGCCCGACCGGCGTCTAAGCTTTACGGTGATGATGACCTTGGACAGCACGGAGCCGCTTCAACCATTCACGACGAAGAAGGCGAGACGGTCCGGAGTATCGCTCCTCCGGGCGGCAGGCGTGGTGCCGATGATCGCCTGTTTTATGCTTTCGGGCGCGAGCGCGCAGGCACAGGCGCTGATTCCCCCATCCCCGCAGTCTGCCGCGCCTGCCGCGCCGGCCGCGCCTACCTCGACAAGTACGGATCAGAGTCCGCAGCCGGATACGCCGCCGCAAGCGCCATCGGCTCTGCCCGGCTCCGCCCCGGAGGGCGCACATCCCGCGACCCTGCCCGCGAAGTCCGCCGTGCAGACCATCCCAATGCAGCAGCCCAGCGCGGAGCGGCTGAAGGCGCGCAAGAGCAGCTACCGCCTGAAAGTGCAGGGCACGGACTGGGTAGACACCAAACTCGTGGTCGCACCCGGCGACTCGCTGACCATCTCGGCCAGCGGCGACGCGACACTCGCCGACGGACGGAAGGTGACCCCCGACGGATCGGAACGCGGATGGAAGGACCTGCTGCGGCAGTTTCCGGACAACAGCGCGCCCGCCGGAGCGTTGGTCGGCCGCATCGGCACCGAGGGGGCAAGCGTGCCCTTCGCGATCGGCGCCAGCAAGACCGTCCCGGTGGACACCAGCGGCGAACTGTTTTTGCGCATCAATGCGAGCTCCGACCTGACGCCGGATGGCAGCTACTCAGTTTCGATTGACCTGAACCAGCACACGCGGCAGGCCAAGGCGCAGGCAGCCGTCGAGACGACCGCCGCGCTGGCCATCTCGCCCACCACATTTGCCTCGATTCCCCGCCGGGTCGAGGACCAGGACGGCCATCCCGGCGACATGGTGAATTTCGCGCTGCTGGGAACGGCGGAGCAGGTGCAGAAAGCCTTCCAAAACGCGGGCTGGGTCCAGGTGGACAGCAACAAGCAGGACGCCGTGGTGCACGGTCTGATGGCGACGCTCCAACACAAGGCCTACCTCGAGATGCCGATGAGCACGCTCTTCCTCTTCGGCCGCCCGCAGGACTTCTCCTACGCGCGCGCCGACCCGATCACGGTCGCGGCCGAACGGCATCATCTGCGGGTGTGGAAGACCGATCAGACTGTCGATGGAAAGCCGCTCTGGGTTGGCTCGTCGACGCACGATGTGGGCTTCGAGCGCGATCAGCGCAACAACGGGGTTACGCACAAGATCGATCCTGACATCGACAAGGAGCGCGACTTCATCGAGCAAAGCTTCGCCGCAGCGGGCGACCTGCAATCGGCGGCCTATGTGCTTCCGCCGCACCCGCTGACCGAGGCACACACCGCGACCGGGGGAGACTTCCATTCCGACGGCCGGCTGGTGGTGCTGAACCTGAAGTAGGCGGGCGGCAAGAACTGCTGCCGCCGGAAGTGGCGGTCGCGCAGTCGCGGCGCGAGCTTAGACCGCAGCGGAGGGCAACGCGACCAGAGGCTCAGCGGCGAGCCCTTGCAGACCACCGGTTCCCCGCGTTCCACCCTTGTGGCGATCCGCCAGCAGGCGACCGACCGACGAGGCGGGCAGCGGTCGGGCGAAGTAGTAGCCCTGCACGCGATCGCAATCCAGCTGCCAGAGCCGGCGCAGCTGCTCTTCTTCTTCCACTCCCTCGGCG
This sequence comes from Candidatus Dedyshia acidiphila, assembly GCF_051025295.1. Lineage (NCBI taxonomy): Bacteria > Pseudomonadati > Acidobacteriota > Terriglobia > Terriglobales > Acidobacteriaceae > Candidatus Dedyshia > Candidatus Dedyshia acidiphila. The sequence goes on from NZ_JBMGJV010000001.1 coordinate 57,366, forward strand.
ACGACCAGCAGACCCAGGCTGTGCGCGACAAAGATGATGGCCTGCACGATCGCGATCGTGCCATCCGGCTGGTTGAGGCGCGCGACAAACGAGCGATCGATCTTCAGCGTCTGCACGGGAAGCTGGTGCAGTCGAGCCAGCGATGAGTAGCCGGTGCCGAAGTCATCGACCGAAAAGTGAATGCCGGTGCGCGCAAGGGTGTCGATCTGGCGAGCGACCTGGCCGACATCCCGCATCACCGTCGATTCCGTGACCTCCATCTCGAGCGCGGACGGAGCGAGGCGGTGGTGGTGGAGGCGCTCGACGACATAGCTTGAGAAGTCGAAGCGCGAGAGCTGCAGCGGCGACACGTTGAAGGCGATGCGGACGGGGTGATAGCCGAGGTCCTGCCATTCCCGAGCCTGCCGGCAGCACTCATCGAGCACCCAGTTGCCGAGTGGCACGATCAATCCGCTCTCTTCCGCGATCGGGATGAACCGATCCGGGTAGATCATGCCGAGTTGCGGGTGTCGCAGGCGGACCAGTGCCTCCAGCCCGCAGAGCTGACCATCGCGCATATATTGCGGCTGGTAGTGCAGCTCCAGGCCGCCATCCTTGAGCGCGCGGCGCAGGTACTTCTCGAGTTCGGTCGCCTCGAGGGTCGCCGCCGAGATCTCCTGGGTCACGTGCATGTACTGGTTGCCGCCAGCCTTTTTGGCCCGGTACATGGCGGTGTCGGCGTCGCGCCAGAGCAGCGCGGCATCCTTGCCGTGGTCCGGATAGACCGCGATGCCGATGCTGGCCCCAAGTTCCAGCTCGATGCCGTTGTGGCGGTACGGCTCGGACAGGCTCTGGAGGATTTCAGCCGCCAGCCGCTCGGCGTCATCGAACTCCGCAATCTGGTGCAGCAGGACCGTAAATTCCTCGCCGCCGGTGCGGGAGACCGTGTCGACGGCACGCACCCGCGAGCTCAGCCGCCGCGCGATCTCCTTCAGGCAGACATCGCCGATCCCATGGCCGTAGGTGTCGTTGATCTGCTTGAAGCGGTCGATGTCGAGACAGATGAGAGCGGCACGCTGCCCGTACCGGTACGCGTAGGCGAAGGTCTGGGTCATGCGGTCTTCGAGCAGGGCGCGGTTCGGCAGCCCGGTCAGCACATCGTGGTTCGCCTGGTAGACCAGCTGCTCGTGGAGGCGATCGCGCTCAGTCACGTCCTGCATCAGCGAAAACGTCACCGTGCGGCCTTCGAATTCCATCTGGTGCGAGGCGATGTCGACGAGCAGAAAGCTGCCATCCTTGCGCTGGTGTCGCCACGGGCCGTTCAGTGTGCTGTCGGTGGTGCGGCGCAGCTCCGCAACCAGCCGGTTGAACTCCTCACCCGGCCGGATGTCCGTCATTGTGAGCTGCAGAAACTGCTCGGCCGTGTACCCGTACTGACGCTGCGCCGCCTCGTTCACCTGGAGAAAGGCGAGCGTCTCGGTGTCATACATCCACATCGGGTGCGGGTTGGACTCGAACAGCATGCGGTAGTGCGCGCCGGCGGCCTCCGCATTGCGGATCTCTTCTTCAAGCAGCGTCAGGATCATACCGACCGCCGCCATGTACTTCGGCAGGTTCCAGAGCTCAGCGGGAAGCTGAAGGGCGGGGAGCAGCGCCGCGAGCATGCCGGCAGTGCTCCACACGCCGGCCCAGGTATACAGGCTGAGCACCACCGTCCGAACCCCGGCGGTGTAGCGGGTGACGTCAAAGCTGTAGAGCAGCGCCAGCAGCGCGAACACCTGCGTGAGGATGACGCTGATGATGGCATCGTCCTGGTGGTGCTGGATGGCGTAGCCCAGCCAGATCGAGCAGCCCAGCACGCACAGGCAGAGCACGAGGAACAAGCGGCGCCGATGCACCGCAACGCGCCATGCCACCAGCAGGGTAGCGCCCTCACCGGCAATGGCCCAGAGCGGCAGGAAGCGATTTCCCGCCGGCAGGAAGCAGGCAGCGGCCAGCGCGGCCAGCCACGGCACACCAAGGCAGACCAGGACAGCCAGCCAGCGACCCGTCACATAGCGCACATAGCTGGTGGAAAGAACGAAGAAGATGCCGCCCAGCACCAGCGAGCCCAAGACGGCGAAGTCCTGCAGGGCGTGGCCGGTCGGCGTCGCCGGGCGCAACAGCAGGCCCGCGAAGTGGACCAGGATGAGGCACCAGGCGATCAGCCAGTAGCGCACCCGCAGTGAAGGTCGTTTCCTGTAGACGGAGGTGAACAGCAGCACCATCGCGCCCAGTGAGAGTAGATCCAGAGTTCCGCTCATCCGTGACCTGTACCCCAACCAGTGACCGGGCGAACTCGGTACCCGACACAGCGGGCGGACCACAACCGAGGCCTGTGAAGTATTTCGACGGTAACCGGGCTTCCCATCAGTCTCAATATCACGAAAGTTCCAAGCTGCTGAAGGACATAACCTTGGGTCCCAGTTCCTTGGTTACTGATGAGGTATAGCTGCCAGAAAACAGCGCGAGCCGCTGCCCTATGAAGGCAGCGGCTCGCCCGCTCTACAGAATCTAGTGCTTCGGCGGGTGCGACACTCCTTCGCCGACAGGTCCCTTCTGATCGGTCCCCCGGTGCTGCTGCCTGGCGTATTGCTGGCCGTGGATCTTGATCTTCGTCTCGTCGATCCGGCCTTCGGTCGGCTGGTCGAAGATCGCTCCGGGGGCGAGCAGGAACGTCTGCACCTGGCGTCCCGATGTAGTGCTCGTCCGGACGTCCACGCGGCTCGGGTCAATGCCCTTCTCGGCCGCGAGGTAGGCGCGTGTGTTCATGGCGCGCTCCGCCGCGGTGAGCTGGCCATCGGCCTCGCTGTCAGAGTGCTCGCCGATCAGAACCAGTCGTGCATCCGGCTGGTGCTCCAGGGTGAGCGCGATGTCGTCCAGGCAGGCGCGGCCTTCGTTATCCACACGCGCCGGACGCCGCATATCGCGGTTGAAGTAGACCGTGCAGAGCGGCTGAGCCTTCGGAGCAGGCGGCAGCGCGGGCGGCGCGATCGTCACTTCGGTGGTCGCCACGGCTGTGCGGCCCAGGTCATCCTGCACCTTGCAGGTGATGTTCGCGACACCCGGCGGCAGGCCGTCCGTGTGCAGCTGCGCGGTATCGTTCGTGCCGCTGATCTGGCCTTCAGACGTCGTGTAGCTGTACGTGAGCTTGCGCTGCGCAACGCTGGTCGCGTAGGCGGTAATGGTGGACACCTGGCCTGGCGTCACCGTGGACGGGTCAGGCGAGCACTTCAGAGTCGGCGCAGGCGATTCCTTCACCGTGTAGTTGGCCGAGCACTGGGCAAACTGCTTGCCCTTTTCCTTCAGGGAGATGTGGGCGGTCGCGTGGTACGTGCCCGCGGCAAGCCCGGTGGTGTCGACGAAGATCACCGGACCGAAGCCCTGCTGCTTGCCGCCATTCAGCTGCCAGGTGAAGAAGAAGGGGTGCTTGGTGCGGTCCTTGTAATTGCGAAGAGTCGCCGCGAGGGTGACCCGCTCACCGGCGAAGACGTCGGCCGGAGTGGCGTCGCAGGCCAGGCTCTTCGAGGGAATCGGGTTCATCTCGCCGAAGCGATAGACCAGCCCGGCAGAGAGGCGGAGTGCGCTCGGACTTTGCGTGCCCCCGGCCAGATCGTACGGCAGCAGCTTGCCTTGATCAGCGTGCATGTAGCCGTAATCGGCCTGCACGGCGCGCAACGCGAGATGCTCATGCGTGTGCGGGATCAGCAGATCCACGCCGCCCCCGCCGTTGAAGCCGTAGCCCCACTTGAGCGGCTGGAACTTGGGCCCGGCGATGTCCGCTCCACCGGCGGTGAAGTGCAGAAACGGGATCACTCGCTGGCCGAGGAAGAAGCGGTACACCGGACCGGCCTGGGCGGTATAGAACGAGTCAGTCAGGCCACCGAGCTGCACGAAGGGCGGCGCAGGCGAGACGCCGGTCGTGCCGAGCGGGTACTCGCTGTGCGAGAACTCGGCCTGCACGCCGAAGTGGCGGCTGAAATAGTAGGTGCCGCTGGCGATGTAACCGCGCGTGTTCTGCTCGGGGAACTTGTACGTGCCGACACTGCCGCTGGGGCGCAGGTAGCTGTAGCCGCCGAAGATGTCGACGCGCGATGCCGGCGGTGGCTCCGCATCGTTGACCTGCGGGGAGGGCAGCGATGGATTGGTGGCCTGGTTCTCACCAGCCGGCGCAGTCGTCGGGGACGTGCTCGGAGCGTCTCCAGCGGGAGCCGGTGCGGCACTGTCCGGCGAGGGCGTTGCCGGCGCGTTCTGGTCGGGCGCGGGTGCCCCAGCGGGGGGCTGAGCCGGAGCGTCGGGAGCAGGAGTAGACGGGGCGGCAGACGGAGCAGGGGTCGCGTCCGGTGCGGCAGGTGTGGACGGCGCTGGTGCCGGAGTGGACGGCGCCTGGGGCGCGGCAGACGCATCCGGCGTCGGGTTTGCGGGTGCCGCATCGGGTGCTGGTGCACCGGGTGCGGGGGTCTGTTGTGCCGGCGGTGTGGCGGTCTGCGGGGTGGCCGGAACTGCAGGGCTGTCGGCTGGCGCGGTCGTCTCAGCGGCTGGGGCGACGGTTGCCGGCGCTGACGGGGCAGTAGCAGGGGTCGATTCCGTGGCTGCCGCCTGCGCGGCTGCGGGCGCGGGCGCCGCATCCGCACTGACCGCTGCCGGGCTGGACGCTGCGGCAGGCTTCCCGTCCGGCGAGGTCTCCGACTCTGGCGTGACTGGCTCCGGGTTGGCGACACCCGTGGCAGAGGGTTCGGGCTGAGACGCGGCGGGAGAGGCTGCTGCCGGCGCTTCGCTTGCTGCGGACGCTGCTGCCGACGGGGCAGGACTCGCCGACGGGGCGGGAGTCTCGGCCGCGGGCGCTGCTGCCGCGACAGGCGCAGGAGCTGGTGCAGGCGTTTCGGCTGCCGGTGCGGGAGCGCTCGCCGACGACGGGACGTTCTCCGGCGGGGCAGATAACGTCTGGCTTGGCGCGGCCGGTGCGGGAGCGTTGGCCGGCACCAGGTAGAGCGTGGCATCGGCCGCTGGCGCTTCTGGTTGATTCGTATCGCCGGTGTCACTGCCCGGGGGGGGCGTCAGGGGAGGAGCGGCGTCCGGCCAGCGGCGCTGCTTCCGTGTCCGGCTTCACTGTCGGGAATGATTCACCCCCCTGGGCAACGGTGCCGGTGGCCTGGGGCGCACGGATGACCGGGCCAAACGAGGTCGTTACGGGCTGGTTGGCCTGCGCTGGCGCTGCAACAGCATCCTGCATGACAGCGGGTTTTGCCGGGCCGGCGGGCGCTGTGGCGGAGCCGTCCTGCACCTTGGCGGCCTTCACCGCGGACGGCTTGGCGTGCTTGCGCTTCTGCTTCGGGCTGGCGGGCGCGGCCGGGGCCGAGGCAGCGCTCGTGTCCGCCGGGGCGGACTGCTGCGCGAGACCGGAACCGGCGCACAGGCCGGCGAGCAGCAGACCGGGGACCAACGAACGAAGCGTAGCTCTGGAGCAAAGACGCATGAACATTCCTCAGCAGCAGCGCGCGCGGGCGAGCGAGCCTGCCTGCCGGCCGCGCTCTTGAGGCGCCGGTCCGGGGGTGAAGGAGGACAGCAGGCCAGGCAGCAACATCACCGAGCCAGAACCAGGTCAACCGTGGTGGACTGCGTGATCGTTGTACCGCCGTTGAGGCCACTGGCCGAGACGGTGACGGTGTAGATCTTGTAGTGGTTCGGACCCGCACAACCGCTGATGCCAAGGCCCAACAACACAGTGCATGAGGCCAGCAGCCACAGACGCCGGCGGCGTGCTCCGCGACCGACAAAGAAGGAGCCCAGCGAGCCGCCCAGTCCGAGCGGCAGCATCGTCCATGCCAGCAGCGGGCTCGCCGGCTGCTGCGACGGCAGCGTTCCGGGTCTAAGCCGGCTCATCACGTTCGGCACATTCGTCTTATCCGCCGTCGCCGTAATGGTCATGGTCGAGGCACTGGCCGCCGTGCCGGCAAGGCTGACGCTCGCAGGCTCAAAGGCACAGCTTGCGCCCGCCGGCAAACCAGAGCAGCTGAGGGTGACGGCGCCTGTGAAGCCGCCGGTCGGGGTCAGCGTCACCGGATAGTGGACGGTGCCGTTGCGATCGATCTCCTGCTCGGGTGGCGTGCTGGCGATCGTGAAGCTACCGCCGGGCGTTCCCCCGCCACCACCACCACCACCGCCACCGCCCCCACCACCGCCTCCGCCGCCTCCACCACCGCCTGTGCCGGTGCTATCCGTCACAGTCAGGGTGCCGTCCACGACGGTCACGGCATAATTGCCGGGCTTGGTGTTCGCGCCAAAGGCGTAGGTTGCCGTGATCGGGTAGCCGCCCGCCGGGCTGGTCAGAACCGCCGTGGTGCTGAAGCTGGCCGTGATGCTCTGCCCGACCACGACGTTGGCAACGGTGCCAGTGAGAGTCGGGTTCGGCGTATTGATAGGCCGGGTCTGGTTATCGATCGTGATCGTCACCGGGCGCGGTACCACCGTGAGTGCGATCGTCACGGTGCTCGCCGGGTAGTTGGCATCGCCCGAGTAGCTCACGGTCACCGAGTAGGTGCCCACGTCCTCAAGCGTTGGCGAAGGCGAGCAGCTCAGCGGCCCATTCGCCGGGACTGGCTGCGCGGCGCACAGATTCACGCCGCCGATGCTGAAGGTCACGGTGCCGGTGGGCGCGGTGGTCTGGTTGCCGGTGATGCTCGAGCTCAGCGTGTAGGCGTCGCCATAGACGACCGTGACTGCCTGGTTCGTAATTGTGGTCTGCGGCGGCGGCGGCGCCGTGCAGAGCAGGGTGATCTGCTGATCGGGGGTGACTGAACTGTCGCCCTTGTCGAAGTAATGAGCCGTCAGGGTGCCGGGAACCTGCGGATTGCAGACGAATGCAGCGTTGCAGGTCGCGCCGATTGTCAGAGCGCCACCGCAGAGACTCGACGGTGTGTACACCGAAAAGTTCGTCGTGTCATCGAGACCGGGCTGTCCCAGCGGGTTCAGTACGAAGTTTCCGGCGTTCCACAGCGTGGTGAGCTGCGGCGGGCTGGTCATGCCGATCTTCACGGTGCCGAAGTCGAGCGTCGGGAAGGCGTAGGTGATCGCGCGCAACGCACCATTGCCGCTGTCCGCCAGGTAGACGTTGGCCGAGCCATCGACCGCCACCGCGAGCGGACCGCTTAGCGTGGCTACGTTCGAGGGACCGCCATCGCCCGTGTACCCCGGAGTGCCGCTGCCGGCCAAAATCTGCACGCCAGGGTTCTGCGCGCTTCCCTTGAAGACCAGCAGGAGGCGGCTGGTGGCCGCATCCGCGATGAAGATGTCGCCGGCCGGGTCGGCGCTCACGCCGCTAATGCCGGGGAGCGCGATACCGCCCGGAGTCGTCTGGTCGACATCGGTCGTCGTGCCATTGCCGGCGAAGTAGCGGATGAAGCCGCCGGGCGTGATCACGTAGACGCGATACGCGCCGCGATCGCCAACGTAGAGATCGCCTGCCGCGTCGAGATAAAGCGCGGAAGGATGGACAAACTGGGCCGCGGTGGCGAGCACGTTGTTCGGTGCACGGGTACCGCCGCCGGCTACAATCGCCCGCTGACCGCCGGCGTAGATCTTCTGCACATCGACCCGGACGGCGCCGTCTTCGGCGACATAGATATTGCTAAGCGGATCAATGACCAGCGCCACGGGATGGTCGAGGCCGGTGACCACTGCGGAGGTCGTCGGAGTCGCCTGCGGGTCGTAGCGCAAAACGGAGTTGGTGGCTGCATCCGCGATGTAGAGGTTGCCGGCGGCATCCAGAGCCAGCGCGGTCGGCGAGCCTACGCCACCGGGCGCAATCAACTGCACAGGGGTGGACGAGCCGGCGGCGAGCTCGGAGACCGAGCCGTTCCCCGGTCCGGTGCCGCTGTCCGCGTAGTAGACGTTGCCAGCGCCGTCGATCGCCACAGCGACCGGGGAGGCGAGCGAGCCGGTCACGGTGTTGATCTTGCCCGGCAGAAACAGTGCCTCTGCGCTCTGGCCCACGCCGCTGAGGCCGAACTGGTACGTCTTCGCCGGCGATGGCGTCGCATCCGTGATGGTGAGCGGCGCTGTGCGCAACCCAGGCAGCACGGGGTGGAACTTGACCGAGATCTCGCAGGTTTCTACCTGTCCTGGATTCGGCGCCGGCAAGGCCCCGGTGCAGGTGTTGCCAACGACCGAAAAGTCCCCGGCGACGGAGCTCGCCAGGTTTACGGCGCTCAGCACCTCGAAGTAGATCGGCTGGAGCTGGCTGGTGCCGCCCACATTGACTTCAGGGAAGCTCAGTCCGGAGAGGATGCGTACGTTGTTGTTCCCGGGATCGGCAAGGTACAGGTTGCCCGCGCGGTCGGCGCCCAGGCCATTCGCATTTGCGAGTGGCACCCCGACCGCGGCAAGCCCTTCCTGATTAAAGTTGTAGGCGCCGGTGAGCCCGTTGCCACCGGTCGGGATCAACGATGTGCCCTGCAGCTCAAAGAGCTTCGCGGCCGCGTTGTCCATGATGAAGAGGCGCCCGACCGCATCCGAGACCACGCTGACCGGCTTCTGCAGTGCCGTCGCGGCATTGCCCAGGCCATCGTTGGCGCATTTGCCGGCTGCGACCAGGGGCACGCCCGCGCTGGATACTTCGCGCACACACGCATTGGCGGAGTCGGCGATATAGAGATCGCCGACCGGGTCAACCGTCAGACCCAGCGGCGCGTTCAGGATGGTGCCGCCCGCAATCCCGGCGCACTGGTTGGAGACGACCGGAGACGGTGCCCCGCTGAGCAGGCACACGGAGCTGTAACCGCTCGACGCATCGGCGCGCAGCACCTGGAAGACGCCGTCCGTTGTGTCGCTGATCGCGATGTAGAGATTGTCGGCCGCGTCGACCGCCAGGCCCGCTGGCGCCGGTGCCGGCGAAGCTGTGCTGGCCTGGGTGCAGTTGCCCACGAGCGGCGCAAGCGATCCGATGCCGCTGCCCGAGAGGACACGCACGCAGTTGTGTCCTGTGTCCGCGACGAAGACCTTGCCGGTGCTCGAAACCGCAATACCGAGCGGGCCCAGGACTCCGGTCGTCGGATCGGCAGTCACGCCCGATGCATTGGTGCAGGTGTCTCCACCGCCCCCGGGCTGGCCCACCAGCACCGTCATCTGGCCGCTCGAATCCACGCGACGGATGCAGTTGTTTCCGGTGTCGGCGATCAGCAGGTTTCCGCTGGGGTCGGCGGTGACGTAGGTCGGGGCATTCAATGCAGTGTTGGCGGCCAGCCCCGTATCCGCGACCGGCGAAGCGCTCCGATTGCTGGCACCGGCAAAACGAACGACGCTGGGCACCAGGCGGATGGACTGACCCACGGCAGCAACGCCCGTAAGCGCGGCAGCCACGGCCAGAACAGCGGCACGCCGGACCCACGTCCGGGGGTGCGCTGCCTGGGGGCCACCTGCATCACTGCCAAACCCGTGCTGCCACTGTGTCATCGTCCGCTCCGCATCCTTCTGCCGTCGGGGTGACGGAGCGCTCATCAGCGGCGCCCTCTGCACCCAGCCGGGAGACAGCCGGCCCGGGTTAGGGCTGGCCGCCTGTATGGCTTCCACTGTTCGTCATCCGTAGGGGAGAGACGAGGAAGGATCTGTCCCGAAATGGGCATAAATCTTCCGGTAGTGGGAAGTTCGCCCTATTCAAGCACACGGGGAGTTACGAGAGTATGCAACTATCGCGCCAGATGCGGGTACCGAATCTGTTTCGTAACTAGCAGAAATGACAGGAAAGTAACGGCTGCGGGGACGTGTTCAGGCCGGCGGCTGCGACCGGATGACCACCGCCGGGCGCTCGCTTTCCAGGCGATACGCATCAACGGACGCGGGCACTACGACCGCTCGCCCGGCGACCAGCTCCACCGGGGCGGCTCCCGCCACCTGGATGACGGCGCTGCCCTCGACCGCCACCAGGGCGTGGGGCACGTGGGTGGCCAATTCGGAGACGAACGGCCGATCCGACCGGACCTCGAGGCGATCGACGGTGAAGTATTGCTGGGCGATCAGCCGGGTCCGGGCGCCCTCGACCTGCGGAGCGACCTTGCCGGCGGCAGTACGCAGCCGCGTCGCCCCCAGCCCCTGCTCGATGTGCAGCTCGCGGGGGCGTCCGTAGTCGTAGAGCCGGTAGGTGATGTCGGAGGTCTGTTGCGTCTCGAGCAGCACGACGCCGGGCCCGATGGCATGGACGGTGCCGGCATCGACGAAGATCATGTCGCCGCGCTCGACCGGCACCTGCTCCACCATCGCCTCGAGCGTGTGGTTGGCAATGGCGGCCCGCATCGCTTCGACCGTGCTGCCCGGCTTCATGCCGAGCGCGACCGCTGCGCCGGGCGCCGCATCGAGCACATACCAGCACTCGGTCTTGCCGCGTGGCTGGCCGCTCTGTTGTGCCAGTGTGTCGTCCGGATGCACCTGGACCGAGAGCTTGTCATGCGGAAACAGTATCTTCAGCAGCAGCGGGTAATCGCCGACCTCGTTGCGATGCGGCCCGAGCAGCGCGTCCGGGTAGGAGCTGGCCACGTCGGCCAGTGTGCGGCCCTGCTCCGGGCCACTCTCGACAGTGCACTGCGGCCCGGTCAGCCACGCCTCGCCCACTGGCTCGACCGGATGGTAGTCGTACCAGGGCGACAGGTCCGTTGTGCCCCAGGGGCGGGGGCTGAAAAAGGGAGCGACACGGAAGGGAGCGAGGACGGGAGCAGACATGACCGCACCAGCATCGCATGACGCTCGTGCAAGACGAAGCCAGGACTCACTCGTGGCGGCTGGTGACGACCACGACAGACGCTTCACCGTTGGAACTGCTGCGGCAGGCGCCGACGCTGACCTGATCGTCTGTGCTTTCGCGCAGAGTCACAAGCTGTTCGTCCGGGATCGCGGCTGATCTGCCACGGAACACCACGATGTGCCCGCTCTGGTGCTCGCGCTTCAGGCGAGCCTGGACTGGCCCAAGGGAAGGCTCCCGCAGTGCGCTCACTTCGCAGGCCACGCTGTCTATATAGCTGCTATCGATCGATCGCAGCACAGGCCTGCCGACCGCACTTCGCGCCTTGTCGATCTGGTCGAGCACGTCTCGCTTGAGCGCAGGCATGTCGGGGAGTTCTGCCGGAATGGCAAGCTCAGCCACCGCGACGATGCGCTGCTTGCTGGCTTGAGCAGTCACGGCGAGCGCCACCGGTCCTGGGGAGGCGAGCAGGCGATTGCGGAGCAAGGTGTCGCAGAGCTGCGATCGATCAGACTCGGCCACCGAGTTCACCGTCTCGCTCGCGTCCTGGGCGGTGAATCCGACGGCTTGTAGTTGTTGGTCGAGGTCGCTCTGCGGCTCGGAGGCTGCCGCGTCCGCCCCGGCGACTAATTTGGCCGTGCGCTGCTGCGCGAACGCGTTCAATGGCTCGCTCGAACTGAAGGCAGGTAGCCCTCGCACGGCGCGCGCCTGCTCGAAGCACGCGCGCAGCTCCGCGGTGATGTCCTCGTCGCCCCGCGTGCTGGCCGATTTGGCGGGGCTGCCGTCGTGGAGCGGGCTGTCGAGGTAGGCGAGTAGCGTGCACAGGTATTGGTAGGTCGTGTAGTACGCCTTGGGATCGAGCGCCGTGAGTTCCTGCGAGATATAACCGAAGCCGGCCGGGTTCGGAGCGGGCTTCGACCCGGGCGAGGTGATCAGCACGCGCTTGTCCGAGAAGGTCGCATCCAGCCCCTTCAGGACACTCGGACAGGGCAGGGAGCTCTCGGACATGATCGGGACGCCCATGGTCGAGGCGGTTCCAGCCAGCGCCTGCTGCAGCGGCGAACGGCGCTTGGCGCAGGCAACGATGGGGTCCGCCCGCCCCACTTGCGACACCAGCAGCACAGCCGAAACCGTCCGCTGCCCGACGCCCTGGATCCTGTCGATGAGTCCGCGCAGCGCCGCCTGGTCGTCCGGATCGCTGTCGAGTGCAGCGAAGATGTGCGTGGATTTGCTCTCCACCCCGAACGCCGACTCCGCCAGCAGGGGCAGCAGGACGAGTGGCGCATTTTCGACCTGGATCTCGCGATGCTTCCCCGCTTTGGGCAGGAACGTGACGACCAGGACCACGGCCGAGGTCTGGCCCGGGACGGTGCACACGAGGCCCTTGGGCGTGTCCTGCGGTTTGCAGAGACCCTTGCCGAAGCCGATCTGGTCGAACTGGTGCTCGATCGTCTGCATCTGCTGGGCCGCCCCGGTGGGGAAGGTCGCAAGCCGCCGGTCGAGCACGCCGGGGTCCACGCGCAGATACATAATGTGGCGGCGCGGTGCCCCATGCAGCAGGCCAGCGCAGGCGCACACCATGAGCAGGATGGCCGTACGGATGACTGCGCGTATCGCTGGCCCCAAACCCGTACTCCTCACAAGGCGCTATGCGGTTGCGAGCCAATTCCAGCCGCCGCGGCCAGGCCCGGGCATCCGCTTCGCTCCGCGGTCGATGCTTCGCGCAGGCGCGTCTGATAGTAGACGCGATCGCTGCGGACTTTGCCTCACGATTCACAGTGGCGGGCTATCTTTCGGCCTCGGGCATCTTTCGCGTGAGCGAAGTATCGAACTGTTCGGAGACATAAGCATGGAGAGCATGAGCATGAAGCGTCGCAAGCTGGGATCGCAGGGGCTCGAGGTGAGCGAGCTGGGACTGGGGTGCATGGGGATGTCCGAGTTCTACGGCACGGCCGATCCGTACGAGTCGGAGGCGACGATCGAGCGCGCGATCGAGCTCGGCATCGACTTCTTCGATACCTCCGACATCTACGGCCCGTTCACCAACGAAGAGCTTGTCGGCCGCGTGCTGCTTCCCCACCGCAGCAAGGTGAAGGTCGCGACCAAGTTCGGCATCGTGCGCAAGAAGGAGGACCCGTCCTTCCGCGCGATCGACGGCAGCCCCGCGTACGTGCGGCAAGCGTGCGAGGCCAGCCTGCGTCGGCTCGGCATCGAGACGATCGACCTCTACTACCAGCACCGAGTCGACCCGAAGACGCCGATTGAGGAGACGGTGGGCGCCATGGCCGAGCTCGTCAGCGAGGGCAAGGTGCGCTACCTCGGGCTCTCGGAAGCCGGTGCGGAGACGATCCGGCGGGCGCACCGCACCCATCCGATCAGTGCGCTGCAGACGGAGTACTCGCTTTGGTCGCGTGACCCGGAGGAGCAGATTCTGCCGACAGTGCGTGAGCTCGGCATCGGCTTTGTGGCGTACTCGCCGCTTGGCCGCGGTTTCCTGACCGGACAGATCCAGCGCTATGAGGACCTGGCGGCGGACGACTTCCGCCGCAACTCGCCGCGCTTCCAGGGCGAGAATTTCGATCGCAACCTGGCCCTGGTCAGCAAGGTGAGGGAGATCGCTGCCAGCAAGCAGGTGGAGGCGTCGCAGTTGGCGCTCGCCTGGGTGCTGGCGCAGGGTGACGATATTGTGCCGATCCCCGGCACAAAGCGGCGCAGCTATCTCGAAGAGAATGCAGCCGCCGTCAACGTCCAGCTCACACGCGACGAACTCGCCGCCCTCGATGCGATTTCACCGCGCGGTGCAGCCGCCGGGGAGCGCTATGGCGTTGGGGGTATGCAGATGGTGAACCTGTAACCTGCAACAGAACGTTTTCGGGGAGGGCAGCGGTGGCTCAGCAAGCGGAAGGCACGTTCGAAGTAAAAGTAACGCCAGTCGAGGCGTCACCGATCGGCAAACAGGGCGACCTCGGACGCATGACACTCGACAAGACGTTCGCCGGGGCGCTGACCGGGGCCAGTCGCGGTGAAATGCTGACCGCGAACACTGAGGAGTCGGGCGCGATGGCCTATGTCGCACTCGAGCGCTTTACCGGGACCGTGGACGGCCGCAGCGGCAGCTTTCTACTGGCCCATCGGGCCTCGATGCTCAAGCGGGACCCGTCTTCCGCGGTGATGGAGGTTCGGGTCGTGCCTGCGTCCGGAACCGGCGAACTGGCCGGACTCGAGGGCGTGATGCTCATCCGCATGGACGCGGGGCAGCACTCCTACTCGTTCGAGTACTCGCTCCCTCATGCCTCGTGATTGAGTTAGGCGCGCGCTTTTAGGCGATGAGATGGCGAAGGTGACGATTGAGTCAGCCAATGCACTGAATCCTGTGCTCTATACTCACGGTCCCGGGCTCACTCGACACGAGGCAGGACGCGAATGGCATCGACGGTTTGGAAGGGCTTTATCTCGTTCGGACTGGTCTCCGTGCCGGTGCGCTTGTACGCGGCCGCGCGCGAGGAGCATGTCAGCTTCAACCAGATTCACTCCGAGTGCGGCGGCCGCATCAAGCAGCAGATCTTCTGCCCACAGTGCGACCGCGTTGTGGAACGCAACGAGTTACAGAAAGGCTACGAGGTCGACAAGGGCACGTATGTGATCGTGAGCCCGGATGAGCTCAAGGCGCTCGAGTCGAGCTCGTCCGACGTGATGGAGATCCAGCAGTTCGTGTCGCTTGAAGAGGTCGACCCGATCTACTTTCAGACCTCGTACTACTCAGCCGCCGAAGAGAGCGGCAAGCGCGCCTACAACCTGCTGTTTCGCGGCATGGTGCGGGAGAAGCTCGCGGCCATCGCCCGGGTGACGATGGGCGGACGCGAGCAGGTGGTGCTAATCCGGCCGTACGACGGCGGCATGCTGCTGCACACCCTCTACTACGCTGCCGAGGTGCGCGAGGTCGCCGAATACGGCCATGACACAGAGGCCGAGGTGCCGGAGCAGGAGGTCGCGCTCGCCGAGAAGTTCATGGAGGCGCTGCGCGCGCCCTTCGCGCCGGAGCAGTTCATCGATGCATACAAAGACAAGGTGCTCTCGTTGGTCGAAAGCAAGCGCGCCGGCATGGCTCCCGAGGCAGGCGAAGAGAAGCGGCGGCTCGCCCCGGTGGTCGACTTGATGACTGCGTTGAAGCAGAGCCTCGCGGCCAAAGAAGCCGCGAAGGACACGGCCGGACCAGCGGCGGGACCGGCACTGGTCCCGCCGGCTGCACAGAAGAAAGAGCCGCAGCGCGCTGCCAAGGACGGCGGCACGGAGAAGGCTCCCGGCAAAGGGCGACGCAGCAAAGCTGTCTAGGCAGGACCTGCTGGATGGGCGGCGACGAAGGCGAGCCTGCGGGCGATGCTATGCTTCTCCTGCTCAGCCGCCCCGGGGTGCGCTCCGGGTGCGCTCCGGGTCCGCTACGGGGGTTCGCGCCCTGCGCTTGAGTCCGCGAGGGCAATGGCTGGTTTGCGGTTGATGAGGATGGGCCTTCCCGCTTCCCGAACAGCAACGCGTGTCGTCCCCGCCTGGCTGGCGTGGGGACTGCTCGCGGTCTGGATAGCGCTCAGCAGCTCTGCCGGGGCACAGCCAGCAAGACCAGCAGCGCAGCCGACACCGGTTCGCTCCGCAGACGCATCCTGCGCAGGATGCCATCGCGCCATCTTCGAATCGTATCTCCGCACACCCATGGCGAACGGAAGCGGGCTCGCCGCGGACGCCCTGCTGCCGGGCGACTTCGTCCATGCCGCATCCGGCGCGTCGTATCACCTGCAGCCCGGCGCGCATGGTCCCGTTCTCTCCTACCAGGTTGCGCGGAAGGGGTTCTCAGCCCAGCAGCCGTTGCTCTACTACCTGGGCTCCGGCAACCTCGGCCGCACCTACCTCTACACGATCGATGGCTATCTGCTCGAGTCTCCGGTCGCCTACTATTCGTCGCTGCATGGCTACGCAATGGCGCCCGGGCTCGCGGGGGTGTCGAGTGTGCCGGACGCGCTGCCGATGAAGGCGCGTTGCATGCGGTGCCACATGAGCGGTGTACACAAGCCGCTGCCAGGCGACGGCAATCACTTCGCGGGCCTGCCATTTCTGCATGGCGGCATCACCTGCGAAGAGTGCCACGGAGAGAGCACGCGCCATGTGCAGAGCAAAGGCAAGCAGCGCACGGTGAATCCTGCCACCCTGAATGCGGCGGCGCGGGATTCGGTGTGCATCCGCTGTCACCTCGAAGGCGATACCAGCGTCGAGCTTCCCGGCCAGTCCGTGCTGGACTACAAGGCCGGTGACGACATACGGCACTACCTCAGCTACTTTGTCGTGCCTTCGAACTCAGGACGAAGCGTGACCGAGGTGGAGCAACTCAGCCAGAGCCAGTGCAAGCGAGCCAGTGGCGACCGGATGTCCTGCACAAGCTGCCACGATCCGCACATGCGCCCCGATCCCGAGCAGCGTGTCAGCTTCTACCGCGGCAAATGTCTCGCGTGCCATAGCGACGCTGGCTTTGCGCAGAGCCACCACCCGGAGAACCGGGACTGCACCTCGTGTCATATGCCCAAGTCCGAAGTGCGCGACACGCCCCACGTCGCCTGGACGGATCACCGGATTTTGCGGCTCCCGGAACATGTCACCAGCGCGGATACGCATCTAGAGGATGTAAAGCCGATCCTTCCGGGAGAGACCGTGACGCCCCGGGAACTCGGACTGGCTTACTACGATCTTCTGCTCAAGGGAGAGCCGCAGTGGGCCGAGCGCGCGACGGCATCCCTCGATCAGGCATGGAGGGTGGACCCCTCCGATGCGCAGGTCGCGACCGCTCTCGCCTTCCTCTACCAGGGACGGGGGCGTCTGAACGATGCGCGACAGCTCTACGATGCCGCGCTGAAGGCTCACCCCGACGACGTGGAAGCCACGAACAACCTTGCGCTTCTGCTGGCACGGCAAGGCGACTTGTCCACGGCGGAAACAATGTGGAAGCGTGCGTTCACCGCAGCGCAGGATCGCGAAGCCATCGGCGAGAACCTGGCCATCGCGGACTGCATGCTGGGCCGGACCAGCGATGACCAGGAAGTGCTACGCACGGTCCTCAAGTTCAGCCCAGCCTCGACCCGCGCACGCGAGAAGCTGGACCTGGTGAATGGCGGCGGGTGCTCGCGCTGAGCACCCAGACCGGCTTCGCGGCAGATACACGGCACGTCGCTAGGACTGCGACACTTTCTCTCTTGGCGCGACTGGCGTGATTGAGGCGCCGCTGCTCCCCTGCGGCTCGGCATAGGTCAGATCGGCGTGATGCGGGCTGGGGTGCCGCACCTTCGAGATGCGGCCCTGCTCGCGCATGCGGCGGTCGGCTTCTTTCCACGTGGGCAGCACCGGGTTCTCCTGCGTCCAGTGCGCGACGGAGGCCTCATCGCACCAGTTCATCAGTTTGGGCATCGCCTGCTTGTGCGGGCCGCTCACCATGTAGGCGCGCATGGCGGCTTCGCTCTCCCACGCAGTCAGTGTCCAGAAAGTCCACTTGCGGTCGGCAAGCAGCGAACCATTCAGAAAGCCTGCGGCCTTGCTCGCCTGGCGTCGTGAGCGAACGGCATGAATGGCGAACAGGGGCAGAAAGCGGAGGGCGCGGACCCGGAGGCGCGTCAGACTGACGAAGACCATGTGTCCGTTGTAGCGGTCGGCGAGCGACGCCGCCAGTCTTTTCGTGTGGTCGTTCACACAGGACAGAAATTGCAAGTCCAGTAAGCAGGGTGGCGAAATCAGCGTCCGACTAGCTGAAGCAACTCAGGAACCCACCAGATAGACGAACGTCTTCCAGAACTTCCTCTGTAGACCATAATTACCTGCTTTCGTTCTAGAGCTTGCAACATGCTCATGAGCGTCGGCTTACTGGGAGCATCTCCTTTCCATCGCAGTTGACTCGCCTGAAAATACTGCATCTGGAATACACAGTCGAGCAAAGGCACTGCATATCGAGAATTGGTTATTAAGATAAAACGCTCTTTCAGGCTTTCATACAGTGTCAGGATAGCGTCTGCCGTCTTAACGTTGTTCACCGCCTGCGAGGTGATTGCTTCCAGAAAGAACTCGGTCCAATTGCGCCAGGAGGTCTTTGTGCGGCCTAGATCATTCAGCCTGCCTATGTAAGTCTCACGATGCTCCTCAAGATATTCAGACATATAGAAATTCGGTTGAGAAAGGAGCCCTTTCTCAAATAGGAAGATCGGAATGAGGATCCTACCGATGCGGCCGTTGCCATCTAAAAAAGGGTGAAGGAACTCAAATTGAGCATGTATCAACGCTAGGCGTACTAACGGATCGTCATCAGAGTGGTAGTAGCTTTCCCAGTTTCGCAATGAATGCTGAAGTTTTGTCCAATCCGGCGGTGTAAACCGGATCTGCTCAATACCTCCCACGCGAGAACCTATATAATTTTGCTGCCTTCTGAATTCACCCGGAGCCTTGTTGTAGCCTCGAACGCTCGACAAGAGAATTCTATGGAGTTCGAGGAGCAAGTTAAGGTTAAAAGGGCGCCTTTTTAGCTCCTCCGTGGCTGCATCGAGCGCAGTTCTGTAGTTCAGAATTTCTTCGATGTCATGACGTCGTGACTCTCGTTGCGGTGGCTCACCAGCTTCGAACTGTAGGACCTCACTCATGGTCGCCAACGTTCCCTCGATGCGAGAGGACAACACGGCCTCCTGCAAGCGCAAAGGCGAGAGAAGCAGATCACTGTTGGGGAGGCGTCGCAGCATGCCGTTGTACTCGGCCACACTGCGGTTCGCTCGACCCAATGCTGGGATTAATGCGAGCCAGTCTGCTTTCGTCAGGATTGGCAGGTCGAGGGGGCTGGCCGGACGCATCTTGCGAGTTTAGAACTTCATCTTCTTTACGTAAATAAAGAGCCTGTTTTCTTTACACAAAGAGATTGACCGTAAAGTTCCTTTACTCAAATCCGATGAAGGGCACAACTTGGAGGTCAAACTCCCGCGGGAAGTACAAGATGTTGCGATTTGCCACGGACTCAAGTTTAGAAATGAGTTCCGGGCTGGCATGCACAGGGCAGCAGCGATTGCATTTATGGGGGCAATCTATCGAGGGGAGTGGAGGCGCGGGTGAGAATCGAACTCACGCATAAAGGTTTTGCAGACCTCTCCCTTACCACTTGGGTACCGCGCCGTCTTGCGGAGAGGATGAGGTGCGGTTGCGTTGACGGAACCGCTCACCCGGAACAAGCCTCGATCAGGCTTGCTCACTGGAGCGGGAGACGGGACTTGAACCCGCGACCCTCGCCTTGGCAAGGCGATGCTCTACCACTGAGCTACTCCCGCTGAAGTACTTGCTGAGTATAGCGACGGCCGGGATATGGGTCAAACCTGAGCAACGTGAGCGCACCAAGGGTCAGAAGCGCCTCCGGGAGCGGGCTGTTCCGGAGTTCGGGAGAACAGGTATATCGGCAGGGCGGAGATGTTCATCACTCGAAAGTCGTGGGGTACCCTGCCCCGGATTACTACAGTGGCCCGAATCGGGTAAATAAATTCCGCATGGTCGCGTAAAAATGACACGATCTTGCCTGTGAGAGCTGTCCAGAACAGCCCAAATGGGAGAGGCCCAGGAATCATGCTGAAATTTCTCTTGAACCGCATTCCACAAGTGACCGCTCGCCCGAACATTCTGATGATCGATGACGATTGCGACATTCGGACCGTTACCTCGCTCGTGCTGCTGACCAATGGCATGGGCGTGGTGCACGAAGCCGCGAACGGCCAGGAGGGCCTGGAGAGGGCACGCCAGCAGCGTCCTGACGTCATCCTGCTCGACTTCAAGCTGCCCGACATGTCGGGCGAGACCGTGCTTCAGCTACTCAAGGCCGATCCCTGGACCAAAGACATTCCTGTGGTGTTCTTCACGGCGCATGCTTCGGAGCGCCACCTCTTGCGGCAGCTTCCCATTGCCGGGCTGGTGCTGAAGCCATTCCATCCGTTCGAGCTGTGCGAGACGATCCGCCGCGCCATGAAGGGGGAGACCCGGATCGATCGAAAGACGATTACCGCGGCCCATCTGCGTCCTGCTCCAGCCACGCAGGCTACAGCCTGAGCTAGTGCCGGACGGCGTCTGCCGGGGACACGCGGAAGTCATTCTCGATCAGCTGACCGTCACGGATGTGCAGGATGCGGTCACCGATTACAGCCGCCTCGGGATTGTGCGTGATCATCAACACCGTCTGCCCGAGCTGCTGATTCGAGTGGCGCAGCATACCCAGCACGATGTCCGAGTTGGCCGTGTCCAGATTGCCGGTCGGCTCATCCGCCAGCACCAGGGCGGGCCGCGTGATCAAGGCGCGGGCGATGGCGACGCGCTGCTGCTCTCCGCCCGAGAGCTCGGATGGCCGATGATCGAGCCGTGCTTCGACGCCAAGCATCTGCGCCAGCTGCGATAAGTAACCGCGATCGAGCGGCGGAAGTCCGCCAGCCTGACGGGCACTGATCTCGTAGGCGATCTCGATGTTGTCGCGCGCGCTCAGCGTGGGCAGCAGGTTGAACTTCTGGAAGACAAACCCGATCTTGCGGCCGCGCAACGCGGTGCGCTCCGCGTCCGGCAGCGCGGCGAAATCGACACCGTCGATAAGAATCGTGCCCGCGGTGGCGCGGGTGAGCCCGCCAAGCAGGTAAAAGAGTGTGGACTTGCCGCTGCCGGATGGACCAACGATGGTGACGAATTCACCGCGCTCCACCGAGAAGGTGGCCTCGCGCAGCGCCGGAACGGTGATGCGTCCGGAGCGGTAAGTTTTACTGAGACCCTGAGCGACGATGATGGGCGGCACCTGCCGATTGTATCGTCGCTTGCGCTGCCGGGAGAGCGCACGGCGTCGGGGCCGTTGGCGAAGAAGCGACCAGAGGTGAAGCTGTCGGCGGAGAAGCGGTCGGCGGAAAGGCAGCCAGCAGAATCCGTGACTAGCCACCTATACGCTGAGCGCTTCTCTGACGTCGTCGGTCGGCTAGCCGGCTGCCGAGACGGGGTTCGGCCGCGGGCTGCCCATCGCGATCGCGGTTCCGTTCGCCTCACGCGCATTCAGGGCGGCCACGTCGGCGTCTGCCGGCTGCGCCTTCCGCGGGCCGCGCTTGCGCGCGATCATTACGCGGATGCGCTCCAGCACCTCGAGCGGGGTGCAGGCGCCCTTGGGCAGAAAGGCGTCGGCGCTCGACGCGCGCTCGAAGTTCTTGACGCTCCCGCTCAGGATGATCGTCGGCACCTCGGGCGAGATCGCCTTCATGCGCCGGATGAGTTCGTTGCCGTCCATCTGCGGCATGATCAGGTCGCTCAGCACCAGGTCGACATTGCCGGCGGAGAAGATCTCCAGCGCCTCCGCGGCAGTGTGCGCGGTGACGACGCGATAGCCGCGTGTTTCCAGCATGAACTTGCGAACCGAGAGTGCCTGCTCATTGTCATCCACGCAGAGAATCGTCTTACGAGGCCGCATCCAGAATGTCCTTCTGTCCCTCTTCGGGGACCGTACTGCGCCTGTCTGCACCCGCCGGGCGAGCGAGTGCGGCAGAGCTGATTGTGGTCGCCGCATGCCGGCCCCGGCATGCAGGACAAGGCTGACGCCATTCACGATTGAGGAGAGACTGCAGCATCACAGCCTGTCTTCAAGAAGCGCGAGGATGAGGAGAGAACGGTGAGGCGATCCGCGTTGACTGCTTCCAAGGGCGAAGCAGTTGCAGGTCACTCCGTCCGCATCCAGAACACGCTCTGTGCGCGGTGCCGCTTTGTCCGGGCACACTGGGGCCCGGTTTGCGGAGAGCGGGATACGCCCGAAGTGTGCTTGCCAGCGCTTGCTTGTGGGGACTGGGTCCGGTCGACCGGCAATGCAACTGCCGGAGATGCCAGACGACATCCAGTCAGGACAAGCGAACGCACACACCCGATATCGCGCCTCGCTCTAACTCAAATTGTCGGATTTAGCGAATCTTTTGTTGTGCGGAACGGTACGAATCACCGCGACAACGAAGCCGAGACTACGGGCTCACCGAGGTGCACGCAACGGAGAAGAAGTGGCGAAGCTTAAGCACATATTTGCTGTTGCGTTTCGCAGCAAAGTGCGTTTCCCCCGTCTCTTCTGTGGTTCCCGCTGCGCTGCTTTGTTGAAAGCGTGTGAATCGCTCTCGGATAAGTCGTCCGCTTGCACGTTGCAGTGTGCGGTGCCGCTCAAATTTTTGACAGGTGCTTTCGGTTGCACTGGCCTACACGAATCCAGCGCGGCCGTCGAGGCGCATGCGTGCAAGTCGCTATTCCTTGATGTCGGCGATGTCCGCGGCATCTGCCGGCGCGCTCGGCACATTAGCGAGCGGCTTGCGTGCGAAGTAGTAGAGCGAGAAGGCCAGCAGCCCGAACATCAAGACCGACACGCCGTCATGGTGCAGGAAGTTGGTCTGCGGGAATTGCAGCAGGTCGCCCTTGTCGAACAGGTTCTCGTACGCGCGCAGCGCCACGCCGAGCAGGCCCACGATGCCGCCAGCCGCGATGAGTCCCGACGCGTAGAGCGAGCCGGGGCTGATCTCGCTGTCCGAGTCGGCGGCTGCGCCGGACTTCGCCGCTGCCTGGTCGACCAGCCAGCGCACCACGCCGCCGCAGAAGATGGCGAGGGTGGTCGCGATCGACAGGTAGGCGCCGACCGCGAATGAGAGCGAGCGGATGCCCAGCAGCTCGACCGCGATCACGACGAAGACACCCAGCAGCACCAGCCCCCATGGCAGTTTGCGGCTGAGGATGCCGCTGATCACGGTCGCCATCAGGCGGGCCTGCGGAGCCGCCGCCTTCTCGCTGCCGATGCCCTGCACCCATTGGATCTCGATCTGGTGCGTGGCGGGGCTGTAGAGGTACTTGCCGTCGGCGAGCTCGGGCGAACCAAGCGCGTTGAGCAGTGTGTACTGGCCGGCATCGCGCTCATCTTTCGTCGCCGCCGCTGTACCTTGCGCGCCTGCGTGCAGGACGTGAATGCGCGCATGCTGGAAGTGCTCCTGCTGGACGTGAACGCCCTCATGCGGAGCGCTGATGTCCCAGGTTCTCGGCGCGTCGCGGAACTCTTCGAGGCCACGATTCATCACGTTCAGCGTGAAGCCGATGATGACGGTCGAGACGACGACACCGATCATCAGCGCGACCTGCTGCTTCCAGGGCGTTGCGCCGATCAGGAAGCCGGTCTTCAGATCCTGCGACGTGTCGCCCGCATTCGAGGCAGCGATACAGACCACACCGCCGATGGTGATCGCGAGTGCACCAAAGGCCGGCGCCGTCCATCCGCTCACAAGAAAGATCGCTGCTGTCGCCATCAGGGTGGCAATGGTCATGCCGGAGACGGGCGACGCGGAGCTGCCGATGAGCCCGACAATGCGTGACGCGACCGTGACGAACAGGAAGCCGAAGATCACCACAAGCAGCGCCGCAGCGATGTTTGCCAGCACGGAGGTCTGTGCGCCCGGCACTGGTTTGAAGGTGAGAAAGATCACGGTGAGAATCACCAGCACCAGCGAACCGCCGAGCACGACGCTCATCGGCAGATCACGGTCCGTGCGCTCCGCGCTGCTCGCCGCGGCTCCCTTGCCGAACTCTTTTGCGCCGGAGCGCAGCGCGCCGAAGATGGTCGGCATGGTCTTGAGCAGCGTGATCAGTCCGGAGGCGGCCACGGCACCCGCGCCCATCGGCCGCACGTAGCTCGACCAGAGTTCGGAGGGTGACATCAGGCCCACGGGCTTGGTGCCGGGGTAGATCGGCGTGGGCACATGCGAGCCGAAGAAGTGGATGAGCGGCATGACGACGAGCCAGGAGAAGACGCCGCCCGCGAAGATGACGCCAGCCACGCGCGGCCCGATAATGTAACCGACGCCCAGGTATTCCGGCGTCACGTCGGCACGGATCGCGGAGCCCTTCAGCCACTTCGGCTGATAGTCCGGCGTGCCCGGCCATGCGGCGAAGAGATTGTCGTTCTGAAAGAGCGTGTACAGGCTGCCCAGACCGAGGCCAAAGAATACGCGGCTGGCGAAGGAGCCGCCCCGCTCGCCAGCGAGAAGCACATCGGCGCAGGCCGTGCCCTCGGGGTACGTGAGCGTGCCGTGCTCTTCGACGATCAACTGCCGCCGCAGCGGGATCATGAACAGCACGCCCAGCCAGCCGCCGAGCAGCGCGAGGAAGAAGATGCGGGCGTACTCAAGATCGAAGCCGAGGAAGACGAGCGCGGGCAGCGTGAAGATGACGCCGGAGGCGATCGACTGGCCGGCATTGCCCGTGGTCTGGACGATGTTGTTTTCCAGGATCGATGCGCGGCCAAGCGCACGCAGCACGCTGATCGAGAGCACCGAGATCGGGATCGACGCCGCAACTGTAAGCCCTGCGCGCAGCCCGACGTAGACCGTCACGGCGCCGAACAGGATGCCAAACAGCGAGCCCAGCAGCAGCGCGCGGGCGGTCAACTCCGGCCGCGTATCGGACGCAGCTACAAAGGGACGGAAGGTAGTGAGAGCTTTTTCGGTCGTCTCGGGCACGGGTGTCGGCTCCAGCAGTACGGGCTTGGCTTGCAGCGGGGGCGATCAGAAATGGCGAGTGTACCAGCGGTCGCGCGCGCTGGGCGCGGCATGCGGCAACGAACTCTCGGCTATTCTGCGGCTATGTCCACCGCCACCCCAGGGCAATCGCGCGCGTTGCGCCTGTTCGCGTACTTCGCGATTTACGTCTTCTGGGGCGGCTCGTTTCTGGGCATTCGTGATCTGGTCGCGACCACGCCCCCATTCTTTGCGGCCGCGCTGCGTTTCACGCTGGCGGGCGTGCTGCTCTACATCGTGTCGCGGCTTCGCGGCACCGCGCGACCTTCCAAGCTCGAACTGCTGCACTCCCTTGCGCTCGGGATGGTTCTGTTCACCAGCAGCTACGCCGGGCTGTTCTGGGCGGAGACGCGCATCGCCTCGGGAACCGCGGCCATCCTGATGGCGATGATTCCGATCTGGATCCTGCTCGGTGAGTCGCTGGTGCTGCGCACGCTGCCGCTGAATGCCTCGGTGATTGCAGGCGCTGCCATGGGACTCGCCGGGGTGGCGCTGGTCTCACGCTCGATCGGCTTCAGCCCCAGCATGCTCGCCGGGGCGGCGGCCCTGACGGCAGGGGCGCTGCTGTTTGCGTTCGGCACGCTGTGGAGCCGCTCGCTGACGCTGCCGGAGGATCAACTGCAACGCTCCGGATTGCAGATGGCACTGGGCGGCATGGGGCAGTTCGCGTTGAGCGCTGTGACAGGCGAGTACGCGCGGGTGCCGGCCGCCTTCGCCGCGTGGCGTTGGCACACGACGGTTTCGTTCGTCTACCTGGTTTGCTTCGCGTCCATCCTGGCGTTCACGGCGTACACGTGGCTGATCCACCACGAGCCGGCGACACGCGTCGCGAGCTACGCGTACGTCAATCCACTGGTCGCGTTGCTGATCGGGGTCACGCTGGGAGGCGAGCACGTCTCCGGTCTGCAGTTGACCGGGGCGGCGCTCATCATTGCGGGGGTGATTGCGACCCTGACCGCGAGGCAGCGCACATCGAAGCCGGTGGCCGGCGAGCGCGCCGCTGTTCGCTGACGCGGCGGTTCAGGACGCGCGGCGGCGACGGACGGTGGCAGGCGCAGCGCCGAGCACACCTTCGAGCAGCCCGGGAAAGCGCCGGTCGATCGCCTCCCGGTCGAGGTAGTTCATCAGCGATGTGCCTTCGGAGCGGGCGCCGACCAGCCCCGCATCGCGCAGCACCTTGAAGTGGTGCGACAGGGTGGACTTGGCAAGATCGAACTCGAACCCGCCACAGGGCACTTCGCCCCGCGTCGCCAGTTGCCGCACGATGGCCAGGCGTACCGGATCGCCCAGAGCGGCCAGAACCTCGTGCAGTTCGGGAGTGCTGGTTGGCTTGGCTCGGGGCATGGCCTTAGTTTAGCGGAGCGGGTCGGGGGCCCCGCGCCCACGCAGACGCGGATGGCTCTCGTCCCGGATCACCGGCGGTTTGTTGTGTCACAGGACGGTGACAAGCAACACGTTGTGGCGCGGGTGCGACGCCTGCTCTATACTCTGTGCATCGCTGGCCGGAGAAGCGGGATCGGCACGGTGCCACCCAGGGTGGCCAGCGGTTGAGAGAGGTGGGTCTTCCGCAGTCAGCCGGTTCTGACATCGGACGTTCCAGCGGCAGTGGCCTTGTCATGGCGCGCGGCTGCTCGTTTCCTGCGAAGTCCTCTGCGTCCGCTCCTCGACGCACTCAGCACTGCGCTCTACCCCGCCTCCTGCTCTGTCTGTACGCAGTCTCTCCTGCGCTTCTCTTCCCTGCCCATCTGTGACGATTGCTGGTCGCGTGTCACGCCCCAGGACGCGGCGCTGTGCCTGTGCTGCGGCGAGGCGCTGGGCGTGCCGCAGAGTTCACTCGCCTGGCTGGCAGATACCGAACAGCAGTGCGAAGACTGCCGCGTGCAACAGCCCGCCTTTACCAAGGCTGTCGCCTACGGCGCTTACGACGACACGCTGCGCCGCCTGATCCATCTGATGAAGTACGAGGGCCTGGCCCCGATTGCGGCACGGCTGGGCTCGCTGCTGGCGCAGCCTGTCACCGAGCTGCCGATCGCCGGCGGCACCGACATATTGGTTGTGCCGGTGCCGCTCTATCGCGGCAAGCAGCGCCAGCGCGGCTTCAACCAGGCCGAGCGCATCGCGCATGCCCTGACGCTGCAGCTCCGAAAGGCGGAGCGCAGCCGTGTCGGGCAAGAGCGGGCCAGGGAGCGGCGGCGCTGGACAATCGCCCGCTCCGTGCTGCGACGCCAGCGCTCGACCGAGAGCCAGTCCCGGCTGAGCCCGGCCGGCCGCGCACGCAACCTGCGCCACGCCTTTCGCGTGCGCGATGCGGCCCTGGTGCGCGGACGTGAGGTGCTGCTGGTGGACGACATCTACACCACAGGAGCCACCGCCGCAGCCTGTACGCGGGTGCTGTTGCGGGCAGGCGCAACGCGCGTGTGGGTCGCAACCGTGGCCCGGGCGCAGCGCGAAGGCGTTGCCCTGTGGGACGGAGGAGCAACGGCGACCGTCAGCGCAGCGGTCGAACGGTAGAGGCGCCCGGGCTCGCGATAGGGACCAGGGCGTACGCAGTACGGGGTCGGGGACCGAACCAGCACGACGAGAGGACAGAGGCTAGCCATGTCGCCAGTGAAGGCAACCGCGCACTCACGCAAGACCAAGCTGACGCACATGCCCCCGGTCGAGATCCGGGTGGCGCAACCCATCAGCATGCAGCGCCCGGTGCTGGTGCTGAATGCCTCCTATGAGCCGATCAACATCTGCGGGGCGCGACGCGCCCTGGTGCTGGTGCTCAAGGGCGTGGCCCGCACGGAAGAGGAGCAGGGCGCGATCCTGCACGCCGCGCGCACCCGCGTGCCCATGCCATCCGTGATCCGGCTGCTCGAGTATCGGCGCATCCCGCACCAGACGCGCGCCCTGTCGCGCAAGAACATCCTGCTGCGGGATCGCAACACCTGCCAGTACTGCGGGGTGGTGCTGAACTCCGGTGAGCTGACGCTCGATCACGTGCATCCGCGCTCCCGTGGCGGCGCCTCGACCTGGGAGAACCTGGTCGCCTGCTGCCATAGCTGCAACCGGCGCAAGGGCAACCACCTGCTCAGCGAATTGACAGAGATGAAGCTGCTGCGCGAGCCGCGGCCCTTCTCGCTGCACACCAGCCGGCACATCATGCGGATGATCGGCCACTCCGACCCGAAGTGGCGGCGCTACCTGTATTACGAGGAGTAGGGACAGCTAGTCGGCGGAGCCGCTCCTGTCGCGGACTCGCTGCCTCGCCAACTTGCCTTTCCCCGGGTTTCCCCCAGATTCAGGCTTACCTAAATTAGCCGTATACTCGTTGTATGGCCACCGCGACAGCCCGGGCGGCCGAGTCGTCCGGCACCCGAGAGCGCAACTTCCTGTACTACCTCGGGCCCGCCTTTGTCGCGAGCATTGCCTACATCGATCCCGGCAACTTCGCCACCAACCTCGAAGGCGGCACACGCTTCGGCTACCAGCTCCTGTGGGTGCTGCTGTGGTCGAACGCGATGGCCATCCTGATCCAGTACCTGTCGGCGAAGCTCGGCATCGCGACCGGCCACACGCTGCCGGACAACTGCCGCCTGCACTTCTCCCGGCCAACGACCGTGGCGCTCTGGATTGCGGCAGAGATCTCCGCCCTGGCGACCGACCTTGCAGAATTCCTTGGCGCAGCGCTCGGCTTCTACCTCCTGCTCGGTCCGCACCTGCTGGCTGCGGGACTGACGCGCACGCACGTGCTGCTACTGGCCGCCATTGCGACGGCGGTCTGTGTCTTCCTGATTCTGGCGCTGCAGCAGCTCGGCTTTCGCAAGCTGGAGCTGGTCATCATGGTGTTCGTCGCCGTGATTGGCGGCTGCTATGCGGCAGAGCTCTTCTTCCTGCCGCTGCACTGGAAGGCCATCGCGTACCACACCCTGATGCCGGAGCTGAACGCGCAGAGCCTCTACCTGGCCGTCGCCATGCTGGGCGCGACCGTCATGCCACACGTCATCTACCTGCACTCGGCGCTGGTGCAGCCGCGGGTGCGCGCGGAGCAGGCGGCGCTGGGCGCCCCGGACGCTCCGCTGCCCCTCAGCGCTCGACTGCGCCTGGTGCGCATGGAGCTGGTTGACGTGATCGTCGCAATGAACGGCGCATGGCTGGTGAACTCGGCCATGATCGTCGTCGCCGCGGCAGCCTTCTCGACCAAGGCAGTGCCCACCATGTCGATTGAAGCCGCGCACGCCACGCTGGGACCGCTCGTCGGCCGCGCGTCGGCAACGCTGTTTGCCGTCGCGCTGCTCTGCTCCGGGCTCTCGTCGTCCACGGTCGGCACCATGGCGGGCCAGATGATCCTCGAGGGCTTCCTGCAGGTGCGCTTCTCGATCTTCCTGCGCCGGCTGCTCACGCTGCTACCCGCGCTGGTCGTCATCGGCATTGGGCTCGACCCGCTGCGCATCCTGCTGCTTTCCCAGGCCGCACTCAGCTTCACGCTGCCCTTCGCGCTGATCCCGCTGCTGTTGCTGACACGTCGCGCGTCCGTGATGCAGGGCATGGCGAATGGCTGGACCGTGCAGACGCTCGGCTGGCTGAGCACGGCTGTCATCCTGTCGCTGAATGGCGTGCTGGTGTGGCAGGTCTTCACCGGGCACTAACGGGGTTCGTCGACAAAGCCCTGCAGCACCCGCGCGAAGTCGGCTGGGCGCTCTGCAAAGGGCGCGTGGCCGCAGCCCTGCATCAGGTATCCGCGCGCACTACGGATGCCGCTCACCAGCCGCTCGCCATGCTCGGGCGAGAAGATGCGATCGCGATCGCCGTACACGACCAGCGTGGGTGCGCCGATCTCGGCGAGCCGCGCGGCTGTATCGCTGGCCAGCGAGGCCTCCACGTTGCGAAGGAACGCTGCGGGCTGCTGCAGTTCTGTCTTCATCATCCAGAGCTCTGCGGCGTCCCGCAGCGCGATGCGCGCGAGCACGTCCGGCCCCATCGCAGACAGGCAGATGGCCTCGACGAAGACGAGGTCGTCCGCGATCTGCTGGCGCAGGCGGATCCAGTGCTCCAGCAGCGAACGCGAGGCGATGTCATGCTCTGCCGAGGTGGACACCAGGACCAGTTTGCCCACGCGCTCCGGCGCGGCAAGCGCCACCTCCTGCGCGATCTTGCCGCCCAGCGAATGCCCGACGATGTCGGCCCGGTCCAGCCGGAGATGGTCGAGCAGGGCAAGGACGTCGCCGGCCATGTCGCGAATGGAATAGCTCCGGGAGGCAACGCTGGACCGGCCGATGTCGCGATTGGCCAGGGTGATGGCGCGCACGCCACGCAACTGCGGCACCACGACGTCCCACTGCGTGTGGTCGCCCATAG
This sequence comes from Candidatus Dedyshia acidiphila, assembly GCF_051025295.1. Classification (NCBI taxonomy): domain Bacteria; kingdom Pseudomonadati; phylum Acidobacteriota; class Terriglobia; order Terriglobales; family Acidobacteriaceae; genus Candidatus Dedyshia; species Candidatus Dedyshia acidiphila. The sequence continues at coordinate 87,057 of NZ_JBMGJV010000001.1, forward strand.
TGCCAGCGAGGAACACCACCGGCGTCCCGGAGCCGGACTCCTGGTACCAGAGCGTCAGCCCGTCATGCGGGTAAGTCGGCATAGCGGAAGCATACGGTGAGCGCCGGCCGCTTTTCCGCGGTGGATGCGCTGCTCTAAACTAAGGAGCGCGATGGCACTCCGATCCCTATCTTCGCCTGCGCACCAGGCCGGCGCTTCATTTGCGCAGCGGCCCCTGCTTGAGCGCTTCCGGCGCGGCCGGCATGACCGCGGGCGCAGCCGCCACTTCTAATCTCTGCCTGCCGCTGGACCGGCCTCTCGCTGCTGCGAAGCGCCCGCGCGTGTCCGCCAGGCCCTCTGCACTGCTTTCCCCGATTCCCGCTTTCCCGACCAGGAGATTCGATCCGCCATGAACAGCTTCGGCAGCAAAGCCACACTGACCAGCAACGGCAAGAGTTACGAGATCTACCGCCTGCGCGCGCTCGAGCAGAAGGGCGTCAAGCTTGAGACGCTGCCCTACTCGCTCCGCATCCTGCTCGAGAACCTGCTGCGCCAGGAGGACGGCCGCACGGTGACTGCGTCGGATATCGAATTCCTCGCAAACTGGCACCCCAAGGCCGCGGCGGATCGCGAGATCGCCTTCATGCCCGCGCGCGTGCTGATGCAGGACTTCACCGGCGTGCCCGCCATCGTCGACCTCGCCGCCATGCGCGACGCCATGAAGCAGCTTGGCGGCAACCCGGAGAAGATCAATCCGCTGCAGCCGGCAGAGCTGGTCATCGACCACTCGGTGCAGGTCGACGAGTTCGGCACCGCGCGCGCCTACGACATCAACGCCGCGCTTGAGTTTGAACGAAACCGCGAGCGTTACGCTTTCCTGAAGTGGGGGCAGTCTGCCTTCCGCAACTTCTCTGCTGTGCCGCCGGGCATGGGCATCTGCCACCAGGTCAACCTCGAGTACCTGGCCCGCGGCGTCTTCACCACGGAGGTGAACGGCACGCTGCGCGCCTACCCGGACACGCTGGTCGGCACCGACTCGCACACCACGATGATCAACGGCCTGGGCGTGCTGGGCTGGGGCGTCGGCGGCATTGAGGCAGAGGCCGCCATGCTGGGCCAGCCCGTCTCCATGCTGGTGCCGCAGGTCGTCGGCTTCCGGCTCACGGGCAAGCTGCGCGAAGGCGCCACCGCGACCGACCTCGTCCTGACCGTGACCGAGATGCTGCGCAAGCTTGGTGTCGTCGGCAAGTTTGTCGAGTTCTACGGCGAAGGCATCGCCGAGCTGCCGCTGGCGGATCGCGCGACCATCGGCAACATGGCGCCTGAATACGGCGCCACCTGCGGCATCTTCCCCGTAGACGCAGAGACGCTGCGCTACCTGCGGCTGACCGGCCGCAACGAAGAGCAGGTTGCGCTGGTCGAGGCGTACTACAAGGAGCAGGGGCTCTTCTACACGCCGGGTGCGCCGGAAGCCGAGTACACGACCACCATCTCGCTAGACCTGAGCACGGTGGAGCCGTCCGTCGCGGGGCCGAAGCGGCCGCAGGATCGCGTGCTGCTGAAGCAGACGCCGGAGAACTTCCGCAAGCTGCTGCCAACGCTGCTCGGACCGAACAGCAACACCGCGACGGTGCGGCAGGTAGTCCGCTGGGAGGGGGAGGGCGGCAACCCCACCGCATCCGCGCAGGACCTGATCGAGATTGACGGACACGCCACTGCCATTGCGACGAGTGTGAAGGAGCGCTTCGGCTGCGATCCGGACCAGTACCTGGACCACGGCTCGATCGTGATTGCCGCGATCACGAGCTGCACCAACACATCGAACCCCTCGGTCATGGTGGCGGCCGGCCTGCTCGCCAAAAAGGCAGTCGAGAAGGGCCTCTCTGTCCCGCCGTGGGTGAAGACGTCGCTTGCGCCGGGATCGCGCGTGGTCACCGACTACTATCAGAAGTCCGGCCTGCTGCCCTTCCTCGACAAGCTGCGCTTCCAGGTCGTGGGCTACGGCTGCACGACGTGCATTGGCAACTCGGGCCCGCTGCCGACGGATGTATCGAAGTCGATCGAAGACCACGGGCTTGTCGCCGTCTCCGTGCTGAGCGGCAATCGTAACTTTGAAGGACGCATTAACTCTGACGTGCGCGCCAACTACCTGATGTCGCCGCCACTGGTGGTGGCGTATGCGCTGGCCGGGCGCATCGACCACGACTTTGATACGCAGCCGCTGGGTCAGACGAAGGGCGGCGACCCGGTATATCTGCGCGATATCTGGCCGACGCAGCAGGAGGTGTCCGAGACGATTGCGAGCGCGATCAGCTCTGACAGCTATCGCAAGGAGTACGCCACCGTCAGCGACGGTGACAAGAACTGGCAGAACCTGAAGTTCCCAACCGGCGATGTCTACCAGTGGGAGCCGGATTCGACCTACATCCGCAAGGCGCCGTACTTCGATGGCATGCCGAAGACGCCGACGGCGGTTGCGGATATTCACGACGCACGCGTGCTGGCGGTGCTGGGCGATTCGGTGACCACGGATCACATCTCGCCCGCTGGCTCGATCAAGCTAAATGGGCCCGCTGGCAAGTACCTGACCGAGCACGGCGTGAAGCCGGCAGACTTCAACTCCTACGGCTCGCGTCGCGGCAATCACGAGGTGATGGTGCGCGGCACGTTCGCGAACATTCGTCTGCGCAATCGGCTTGCGCCGGGCACCGAGGGCGGCGTCACACGGCTGCTGCCCGAGGGCGAGCCGATGAGCATCTTCGACGCGTCGGTGAAGTACGCCGAGCGCGGCACGCCGCTGATCATCCTCGCCGGCAAGGAGTATGGCTCCGGGTCGTCGCGTGACTGGGCGGCAAAGGGGCCGCGTCTGCTGGGCTTGCGCGCCGTGATCGCGGAGAGCTACGAGCGCATCCACCGCTCCAATCTGGTGGGCATGGGCATCCTGCCGCTGCAGTTCGAGAACGAGGACACGGTCGAGTCGCTTGGGCTGACCGGAGAAGAGACCTACAGCTTCCCCGGCCTTCGTGCGCTGCTGGAGTCGCGCTTCGCCTACGGACGCGAGCTCACGGTCGAGGCCACGGATGCCGGGAGGAACAGCCGCAGCTTCAGGGTGAAGGTGCGCATCGACACCCCGCAGGAGATCCTCTACTACCAGAACGGCGGCATCCTGCAGTACGTTCTCCGCCAGCTCGCAGCAAACTGAGTGAGGTGGAAAGAGCCTCCTGACTAGTACACTGACTAGTCAGGAGGACTCTCCGATGTGGCAGGTTCAGGAAGCGAAGGCCCGGTTCAGTGAATTCCTCTCGCGCGCCCTTACCGAGGGACCGCAGGTAGTCTCCCGGCGCGGGGTTGCGACTGCCGTGCTCGTCCCGATCGAAGAATGGGAGCGGCTGAAAGGGGCTCGTCCCGACTGGAAACACGTTCTGCTGGCAGACGAGCCTCGAGCGGAGTTGCCCCTGCCCAAGCGCGGCAGATGGAAGCTCCGGCCCCCGGTGCGTTTCACAGATGAGCCGGGCAGGTGAAGTACCTGCTCGACACAAACGTGATCTCCGAGACACGCAAGCGGCGCCCGCATCGGGCAGTGTTGGCGTGGTTGCATGCGAGGGGTACGGCGGATGTCTGCCTCTCTGCCATGACGCTGTTCGAACTGCAGGTAGGTGTAGAACGCACGCGGCTTCAGAATGTCGAGCTCGCCGCCAGCCTGGAAGGCTGGATCGAGTCGCTGGCCGGGAGCATGCCAGTACTGCCGCTCGATGGTGCGGTCTGTCGCGAGACAGCGCGCCTCATGGTGGGGCGCAGCTATGACCTGGTCCAGGACGCATTCATCGCGTCCACAGCACGCGTCCATGGGTTGACAATAGCCACGCGAAACCTGAAGGATTTCGCGGTGTTCAAGATCGCGACCATCAATCCCTTCGCGAACTCCCACTAGCGCGGCACCTCGAGCAGCACCAGCGCGTTCACGGGGAGATCGACCGTGAGCCGGCCTCCCGAGAGATGAGCCGGCTCCGGTGCGGCCGGACCGGCTGCTGCGTTCAACGTGCGCACCTGCTGTTGTGTCGGATAGCGCGGGCTGCCCATCGCGCGGTACGCGGCGAGCGTGTTGCCGTGCGATTCGTCGAGACGCGTGATGCTGACAGCAGCGTCGGGCGCAACGTGCTGCAAGCGCAACTCCATACTGCGAGCGCGTCCGGGGCGGCCGGCCTGCTTTGCTCCTGGCGGGTCCACCAGGTTCCACAGGGCGATCACGAGCGATCCATCTGGACGGCGCGTGATCAGCGCGTTCCGGCTGTCACTCGCAAGCCGCTCCGTCCCGAGCCGGTGGAGCATGGCGAACGCGGCGTAGCTCGGCTTGCGGATGCTGTGCGGCGCGATCAGCCCGAAGCCGCCGTCGAACGGCTCTCGCTTCGGCCCGTCTTCTTCAAAGACATCGTCGAAGGTCCAGTAGGACATCATCGCCGCCGAGCCATCGCACTCACGGATGACGTTCGCGACCGCCGGGCCGACGTACGTCGTGTCGCGCGCGGCGTCGATGCCGATCACGTTCCACTCGGTGATGAAGAGCGGCAGCGCGGGCATGGGCGAGGCAGCGATCTGCCGGTGCACGCGCGCCACCATGGTGCACAGGCGATCGTCCATGGGCGGCAGCTCTGCCGCTGACAGGCTGTGCTCGTAGTTCTCGTCTTCGTAACCATGCGTGGATACGAAATCGACGGGCACGCCCGTGTCGTGCATCGTGCGCAGAAACTCGGGCACCCACTCCATAGCAGAGGTCGCAGGTCCGCCGATGCGGAGGCGCGGGTTCGCCGCCTTCAGCGCGCGCGCGGTGTGGCTGTAGAACTCGAAGTAGGTCGCCTGCTTCGGCGTGCCCGCCCAGAAGTCGATGTTGGGCTCGTTCCAGACTTCGAAGTACCACTGCGCCACTTCCTCGATGCCATAGCGCTCAACCAGGTGCTCGCCGAGCGCGCGGATCAGAGCATCCCAGCGCTGATAGCCGCGCGGTGGTGAGACGTTCGGCGCGTACCAGAACATGTGCGGCTTCGGATCCGAGGCGAGCGCCTTCGGCATGAAGCTCAACTCAACGAACGGCCGCACACCACGCGCCAGCAGCCCGTCGTAAATCTCGTCCACGTAGGTGAAGTTGTATTGCGGGTTGCCGTGCTCGTCCTCGGTGTAGACGCCGTTCTCGTCGTCAAGAATGCCGTGCGCGCGCACGTACTCCATCCCCGTGATGTTCTTCACCGCCACCAGGTCGTTGCGGTAGTCCTCGCGCAGAGCCAGGTTGGCGTGGCCGGAGCCGAACATGCGCTCCCAGAAATGCGGCAGCGGGGTGGCCGCGGCCTGCGCATCGATGGTGAGCACCTCCTGCGCCCGCAGTCTGCACGGCGCAAGAAGCGGCAGAAGAAGCAGCAGCACGGAGAGAGCATGCCGGCGCAGAGTGGGCCTCCTCAGGACCACCCCCGCAGATTCCGGCTGGTCCAGTGGTTCAGAGACGGCATGCTCACGCGGCGGTTGCTTGGCCCAAAGCAAAGGGCGGAGTCGCCTCCGCCCTGCTGATGGTCCTGCTGTTCCCTGCGCTAGACGCCGACTGCGTACGAGTCGAGAGGCTCCTGATCCCCCGCGTGGGAATAGAAGTCGTATGGGGAGCGGTGGTTGAACTTGTAACGCAGACGCAACTCCCAGCCCACGGCAAGCCCCACGCTCAACACCCCGATTGCGACTCCTGACCAGCCGATCGCGCGCAGCAGGTAGTTCGGTCTCTTCCGGAATGGCAGCACGTTGCTCATAACTCTCTCCCTGCGTGGGCCGGCGACCCTGGGTCGTTCGCGCCTGCTCGCGCCTTTTCAGCATGATAGCGCAGCGTTCCTCACAATCGTCTGCATTACGAGGGTGTTACAGCGTGCGACCTTCCGGTCACGAACAAGCCTCGACCTGGCGCAGCAGGTCTACCTTGCGGTCCGCTGCTAAAAAGCTGGCCTCGAGCGAGTTAGCGGCCAGCTCACGCGCCTGTTCTTCCGTGAAGTGGAAATACCGTTCTGCCAGGTGGAACTCGTCCAGCAGATCACTGTCGAACAGCGAGGGGTCGTCGGAGTTGAGCGTGATCATCAGTCCGGCGTCGAAGTAGCGGCGCACCGGATGCAGCGCCGTGGTGGTGCAGCTGCCAGTGCGCACGTTCGAGGTGATGCAGATCTCGATCGGAATCTGCCGCTCGGCGAGGACCTCCATCAGTTCGGGGTCATCCTTCGCCGAGAGTCCGTGTCCGATGCGCTCTGCCCCAATGTTCAGCGCGCCCCAGATGCTCTCCGGCCCGATCGTCTCACCCGCGTGGACAGTCAGCCGCAGGCCGGCGGCCTTCGCCTCGGCGTAGAGATCACGGAAGGGCTCTGCCGCCATGCGCCGCTCGTCGCCGCCGATACCGATCCCGACAATCGATGGATGCTCGCGCCGCATCTCCGCGGCCTTGCGAAAGACGACCGCTGCTTCCTCGATACCGAAGTGACGGACGGCGTCGAAGATCCAGAGGATCGAGATGCCGAACTCGCGCTCCGCCTGCAGCCGGCCGCGCTCCATGCCGGCGAATAGCGGCTCAAACTCGACGCGCCGCCAGTAATAGACAACGCCGACGGACACATAAACCTCGGCGTGCACCACGCCCTGTTCGGCCAGCGACTTCGCCATGCGGTAGGTGATGAGCTCGTAATCGGCAGGGGTCTGCAGCCGCTCGGTGATCGCCTTGAATGCGAGCAGGAAGCCGCTGAAGTCGACATAGCGATAGAGCGATTGGGCCTGCTCGAGCGTCATGCGGCCGGCGGGATGGCGCTCGCTGAGCTCGACCAGCGTCTCCGGCGTGACCGTGCCCTCGAGGTGCAGATGCAGCTCGGCCTTGGGCAGCCGTCGGAGGAAGTCGCTGCTGGTGGCAACCGTGGTCAAACTCACCGGCTCAGTGTACCGACTGAAGCGGGTCGACACGTCGCGATCTAACGCGTGGGCGCGAACTCACTGCGGTGGCGTGAGTAGAAGAAGTACACCAGCAGGCCAATGGCGAGCCACGCGAAGAAGCGCAGCCAGGTGAGCACCTCGAGCCCCATCATCAGCACCAGGCAGAACACGATGCTGAGCACGGGCACGACCGGACCAAAGGGCGCGCGAAAACTGCGATGGCGATTCGGCTCGCGATAGCGCAGGATCAGCACACCGATCGAGACGAGTACGAAGGCAAAGAGCGTGCCGATGTTCGAGAGGTTCGACACTGTGCCGATGTCGAGCAGTCCGGACGGAATGCCGACCACGAAGCCAGCCACCCACGTGGCCAGCGCGGGCGTACGGAAGCGCGGATGGATGCGGCTGAACGCGCTGGGCAACAGCCGGTCGCGCGACATGGCAAACCAGACCCGCGCCTGCCCAAGCTGAAAGACCAGGATGGACGAAATCATGCCCATCAGTGCGCCTAGCACTACGAACAGCCGCACCCAGTGCAGCCGGTGTCCGCCCGGCATCAGCGACAGGCGCTTGAGCGCATTCACCACCGGCGCCGCATCGCCCATCATGCTCTTCCACGGAACGAGTCCGGTGAGCACCACCGCGACGCCGATGTAGAGCACGGTGCAGACAATCAGCGTGCCGATAATGCCGATCGGCACATCGCGCTGCGGATGCTTGCACTCCTCGGCCGCGGTCGAGACCGAATCGAAGCCGATGTACGTGAAGAAGATGATCGACCCGCCCGTGAGCACGCCCGACCAGCCATTGGGCGAAAACGGGCGGTAGTAATGCGGCTGGATGAAGCTGGCCCCGGCGAAGACGAACACCAGGATTGCCGTGATCTTCACCAGCACCATGATGTTGTTGGTCTCTGCCGATTCGCGCACGCCGCGCACCAGGATGACCGTGAGCAGCATGACGATCAGGAACGCCGGTATGTTGAAGCCGAAGTGCCAGCCTGGCTTATACAGATCGTTGCCAGCCAGATCCTGCAGGCCGGTGGGCAGGTACGCGGGAGAGATCCAGCGCAGCGCCGGATGAATGCCGAACCAGTCCAGCAGATCCACGATGTGCGCGGCGAAGCCGACGCTGACCGACATGTTCGAGAAGGCGTACTCGAGGATCAGGTCCCAGCCGATGATCCACGCGACCAGCTCACCGAGCGTCGCATAGGTGTAGGTGTAGGCCGACCCGGCGATCGGGATCATCGACGCGAGCTCCGCATAGCAGAGCCCGGTGAAGGCGCAGACGATCGCGACCAGCACTAGCGAGAGCGCCAGCGCGCCGCGCGGCCGGCCAGCATGGCGGTGTGGCGGATCAGGTAATCGATCAGCGGTGTGTTGCCGATCGAAGCCGTGTCGAAGTGCTGGCCCGCAATCGCGGTGCCGATCACGGTGAAGATGCCCGAGCCGATCACTGCGCCGATGCCAAGCGCAGTCAGCGAAACTGGTCCCAGCGACTTTTTGAGCGCATGCTCTTCGCACTCCGAGTCGCTGATCAGCTTGTCGATGGACTTGCGGGCGAAGAGTTGCGACAGGGTCGAGGACCTCAGGTCAAAGTTGCGGCCAGGGCCGGCCGGGTGACAACTACCTTAAGCTATCCCGCGCCTGTTCCGTACACAAAGCATGAGGCGCATACCGGTCGGGCATGCGCCTCATTCGATTGTCGATCGGCCGGTTAGCGCTTCTTCTGGCCACGCGTCAGCTTACGCGTCTTCTTCTTGTTGGAGCCCCGCGGCACGGTGCGCTTCGCCTTCGCTGGGGCCTTCTTGCGCGCCGTGCGCTTGACCTTCTTGCGCTCTTCGGTGCTTTCGATCTTCTTCGTATTCGCCATGCTCTCTCTAACCTCTCAATGTCTGGTCCGGCTTTCCGTGCGGGCAGCGTCTGCTTTTAGACCCGCTCCAGCTGGGCAAACTTCTCCACCAGCTTTTTCACGCCGAACTTTGTGAATTGTACTGTAATCTTCGCGTCGTCACCGTCGCCCTCGCGCCGGAAGACCACGCCATCGCCGTACTTGGGATGGCGCACGCGCTGCCCGCTCTTGAAGCCGACGACGCCGGTGGGCTCGGGTACGGGCACCTTCGGTCGCTTCGCGGTGGCGCCCCCGCGACCGGCAAAGAAGCTGGCAATGTTGTCCAGCGAGCCCCCACCCTGGCTGCCGCGCGATGCATTTCCGTAGCTCGCGCGCTGTCCAGCCGCCGCCGCGGGACGCCCGCTCTGATCCTCATCTTCGTAGCTGTAGTGCCGCTCGCCGTCCTCATGCGACGTGTTGCTCCGGCGGTTGCCGAAGCTGCTTCCACCCGATGCGTAGCCACCCCAGCTCGACGCGCGCTCGCTGCGGCCGCCGCTCAGGTCTTCGAGCAGATGCTGCGGCACCTCCTCGAGGAAGCGCGAGGGCAGCGCCGCATCCGGCATATCGTTGCCGTAGCGCCGACGGTAGCGGGCACGGCTCAGGATCAGCGTGTCCATCGCACGCGTCATGCCGACGTAACAAAGGCGCCGCTCCTCTTCGAGCTGCGTCGGATCGGTCAGCGTGCGCGAATGCGGGAACAGCCCCTCCTCCATGCCGCACAGCAGCACCAGCGGAAACTCCAGCCCCTTCGCCGCGTGCAGCGTCATTAAAGTGACGCGGCTGTCCGGCTTGTAATGATCCGTGTCGCTGACCAGTGCAGCATGGTCGAGGAACTCAGCCAGCGTTTCGCCGCGCTCCTCCGCGTCCTGCGCAGCGTTGGCAAGTTCCTTCAGGTTCTCGATCCGGGAGACCGCCTCGGGCGTACCTTCGTCTTCGAGCGCGCGTATGTAACCGCTGCGGTCATTGATGAAGCGGATCAGCTCTGGCAAGGTCGCGCGATCGCCCGGCTTGCGGAAGGGCGGACGCTCTGTGTCTTCCGCCGGCTCCTCTGGAGCCTCCTTGCGCAGTGCCCATCCGGAGCTCTTCGTGCCTGCGGACGCTGCGGGCGCCGCCTCGAACGGGTTGAAGGCGATGTCCTCAGCCTGCGATGCGTCTGGCTCGGCGTCGAAGGCATCGGGCGCGAAGGACGCGTCTCCATCACTGTTTCCCAGATCGAGCGTGCCCTGCGCACCGAAGGCGAACTCGGTCTCCTCGTCCGTCTCCGGTCCCTGGTCTTCCACATCGGGCGACTGCGTGTAGCCGCCCTCGGGTAGTTGCTCCTCGTTGCCCTCGAGGTCAGCCGACAGTTTCTCCGCGAAGCCGGGCCCAAGCAGCGCGCGCGCATCGTCGATCATGCGCTGGAAACTTTCGAGCGCATTCAACGCGCGCTGCGGCAGCAGGCGCTGCCGTACCGTCTGCCGGATCGCGTCCCAGGTGCTGATGCCGGTCTCGAGCGCGAGGCGCTCCAGCGTGTCGAGCGTGGAGCGGCCGATACCGCGCGTCGGCGTGTTGATGACGCGCTGCAGCGCAATCGAGTCGTTCGGGTTCTGCACCAGCTTCAGGTAGCTGAGCAGGTCCTTGACCTCGGCGCGGTCGTAGAACGAGAAGCCGCCCACCATCGTGTACTGGATGGAGTAGCGGCGCAGCGCCTCTTCCACCAGTCGCGATTGCGAGTTGGTGCGATAGAGCACCGCGACGCGCGGCATCTCTTCCGTCTCGCCCGCCTTGCGCAGATACTTCTGGATGTAGTCGGCAATGAACAGCGCTTCGTTCTCGCCGTCGGGCGCTTCGTAGTAGCCGATCTGCGCGCCGCCCTGCCGCTCCGTCCACAGGTTCTTGCCCTTGCGCTGCGCATTGCGCGCGACCACGGCTCCGGCGGCTTCGAGGATCACCTGCGTCGAGCGATAGTTCTGCTCAAGCCGGATCGTCTTCGCCTCGGGAAAGTCTTTTTCGAACTCGAGAATGTTGCGAATGTCCGCGCCGCGCCAGCTATAGATGCTCTGGTCCTCATCGCCCACCACGCAGATGTTGTGGTGCTCGCCGGCGAGCAGCTTCATCAGCTCGTACTGCGGACGATTCGTGTCCTGGTACTCGTCGATCATGATGTAGCGGAAGCGCCGGTTGTAGCGCTCGCGCGTTTCGCCACTGGCCTTCAGCAGGCGCACCGTCTCAAGCAGCAGGTCGTCGAAGTCGAGCGCGTTGTTCTTCGCCAACTCCTTGCGATAGATCTCGTAAAGCTGCGCGATGCGCTCGCTCATCGGATCGCTCGACGCAAGGTAGTACTCCTGCGGATCGATCATGTGATTCTTCGCCCAACTGATCTTCGACAGAACAGTGCGCGGCGTCAGTGTCTTGTCATCGAGCGACATGCGGCGCATCGCCTGCTTCACGATGGCCTGCTGATCGCTCTCGTCATAGATGGCGAAGCTGCGCGTGAGCCCCTTGTCGCCAATGCGCAGCGCCTCCACGTCGCGGCGCAGCACGCGCACGCAGAAGGAGTGAAAGGTCGAGAGCTGCGGCTTGGCCAGCGTCGAACCGGCCAGCAGCTTGTCGACACGCTCGCCCATCTCCGCCGACGCCTTGTTCGTGAACGTGACCGCGAGGATCGAGTCGGGCGTGACGCCGCGCTGTTCGATGAGGTAGGCGATGCGGTGCGTGATCACGCGCGTCTTGCCCGAGCCAGCACCGGCCAGGATCAGCACCGGGCCGTCGGTCGCTTCAACACCAGCCCGCTGCTGCGGGTTCATTTTTTGAAGGAGGGGATGCACAGGGAGCGGAGTCTCGCAGAAAGAACGTCCCCTCCAGTGTATCGCCCGTGGCGCAGTCAGTCGCGAGTCACTGCCCGCTCCGCTAACCTGAGGAAGACATGTCCACCTTGCCGCCTTCCCACCCGGCACGCCCGCAGCACTCGCCGAGCGTCTGCGTTTACTGCGGCTCCACCTTCGGCACGGAGCCCGCGTTCCGCGCCGAGGCGCACGCGCTGGGGCAAACCGTCGCGAAGCGCGGCTGGCAGCTCGTCTACGGCGGCGCGGATGTGGGGCTGATGGGAGCCTTGGCCGATGCCGCACTCGCAAACGGCGGCGCAGTCGTCGGCGTCATTCCGCACGCGCTCGTCAGCCGCGAGATCGCGCATCGCGGCCTGACAGAACTGGTCGAAGTCGCGTCCATGCATGAACGCAAGGCCGAGATGGAGCGCCGCGCCGACGCGTTCCTGGTACTGCCGGGCGGCCTTGGAACACTCGATGAACTGTGCGAGATCGTCACCTGGGCGCTACTCGGGATGCACGCCAAGCCTGTTGTCCTTATCAACACGAACCGCTACTGGGACAGCTTCCTCACGCTGCTCGACAACGCGGTGCGCTGCGGATTCCTGCGGCCGGCGCATCGTGAGCTACTCGCCGTCGCTCCCGATGCCGAGGCCGCCTGCCGCGTTGTCGAGAGTGCCTGGAGCAAGACAAACGCAAGGACGGAGCGAAGTTCCGCAACTTCCTGACTCATCCAGACGTCTTAGCGAGAGCGGAGTTCCGCTCGCGGCAGCCTCAGGGTGCCTGAGATGAATCGGTCCTCTATCCTGAGACTCACATGCTGCTGTCATTTCCATCAGGTCTTCCTGCCCGTCTGTCATGCGTGACGCTCCTTCTGGCGCTCACTCCGCTCGCACATGCGCAGCTTGCCGAGCCGTCTTCGTCTGTCGCCGAGATTGCGTTGCCTGACGCGCCCGTAGCGCAGCAGCAGACACCGCCGCCAACGCCCGCTGCTCCCGCGACCAATCCGCCCGTCAAGCAAGGAACGTCTTCCTCCTCGGCGCAAACTTCCGCACAGAAGCAGCGCACCACTGACGAGATCCTGCACGATGAGGAGAAGCAGCGCCTGCTCGGCGTGATGCCGATGTTCAACGTTGTGAACCGCACAGAGACCATCCCGCCGCTGCGGCCGGGACAGAAGTTTCAGCTCTTCTGGCGCAGCTCCACAGACCCGTTCATCTTCGGGCTGGATGCCTTCATCGCCGGCGTCGGCCAGGCAGACGATTCCAACTCGGGGTCAAAGACCGTGACCCGGCCCGATGGCACCACCGAGCGGGTGCGCTACGGATTCCCGCAGGGCGTGAAGGGCTACCTGCAGCGCTTTGGCGCGACCTACGCGGACACCTTTGACGGCAACTTCTGGGGCAATGCTGTGCTCCCCGTGCTGCTCAAGGAAGATCCGCGGTACTACCGCATGGGCAATGGCTCCTTCGTGCGCCGCTTCCTCTACTCCGCCAGCACCACGGTCTGGTGCCGCCGCGATAGCGGATCGTGGGGGCCGAACTACGCGAATGTTGCGGGCAATTTCATCGGCGGCGCCATCTCGAATCTCTACTACCCGTCCGAGGTCGGCGGCATCGAGAAGACAGCGGTGTCTGCCATGACTGTAACCGCAGAAGGCACGTTCGGTGCCGAGCTCATCGAGTTCTGGCCGGACATCGAGCGCCACTACAGGAAAAAACGGTTGGAGCGGCTGCAGAAACCCTAGTCCTGGCGCGCCTGCTTGCAGGCGTCGCACTGGCAGTGCCGCCGCAGGAAGTCCCAGGAATAGATGCCCGTCTTGTGGCCGTCATTCCAGTGGAAGACCAGGGCGTAGCGGCCCGCCGGCTCCACACTATCCGGACGTGGCGGCGCCTCAAACATCGGCAGCAGCTGCTTCGGCTCCGGCTTGCGGTCGCCCGGCTCCAGTCCCGCTGCTTCGCGCGCCTCGTGGCAGGTCGCACAGGGACACGCATCACGCAGCCAGCGAAACGTCCACGCGCTGTGGTGGCCGTCCTTCCAGTCAATCTCGATGCCGGTGCCTTCGCTCTTGTGAATGCGCACCTTCGCCGGATCCACCGCTTCGCGGGGCAGCTTGCGGTCGAGCCGCTCCGCCCGCCGCGCCTCCTCTGCATCAACAACTCTGAAACCTTCGTGACTCATCGCAACATCTCGTTTCTCTTCTCAGGATACCGCTCTACACCGGGTGGGCATGCAGACGCCAGAAGAAGTACGCCGACATGCCAAAGCCGATGACGATCACAAAGCCGCGCATCACCCGCGCATCGAGACTGCGCGAGGAGCGCGCACCGAGGTAGCCCCCGATTGCGCAGGTCAGCAGCATCGGTAGGCAGAGATGCCACACGATCTGCCGATCCACGATGAACGCCACGACCGCGATGCCGTTCGCGATGGTAGTGGCAACGACCTTCAGCGCATTGATCTCGCGCACGCTCTGAATACCGAAGAGCGCCAGCACGGACATGATCAGGAACCCGGCGCCCGCGCCGAAGTAGCCGATGTAAAAGCACACCACAGCAAGCGCGATGCACAACGGGAGAAACCGAGGCTGCGCATCGCTTGCGATCTCCGACACCCGGCGCTGCGCGATCCACTTCGAGATCGGCTGGCTGGCCGCAAATAGCACGGACGCCAACAAGAGCAGCCACGGCACAAGCTGGAGAAACGTTCCCTGCCCGGTGTGCAGCAGCACGATCGCTCCCGCGAGTCCGCCCGCAAGCGCGGACAGCGCCACCGGCCACAACAAGCGCAGATGCACGCCCAGGTCCTCGCGATACGCAGCGATCGACGTGAGCTGCCCTGGCCAGAGTGCCACCGTGTTGGTGGCGTTTGCCGGAATGGGCAGCACACCAGCGCCGAGCAGCGCAGGAAACGACAGGAACGACCCGCCGCCAGCCACTGCGTTCAACACGCCCGCTATGAACGCCGCAAAGACGAGCCACGCTGTCTGGTGCCAACTACTGTTCGCAAAGAGAGCTGCGGTCATGCCCGGCAGAGTGCGCTCATGCATCCACCGCGCAGATCAGGCACTTCAGGTACTCAGTCTCAGGAATGGTGAGAACGGCTGGGTGATCCGGAGCGGCACCGCGCCGCTCCAGCAGTCGCACGCGGCGCCCGGCATCCGCGGCGGCTGCTGCCACCGTAGCCTCGAAGTCCGCAGCCGAGATGTGGTGCGAGCACGAGCAGGTCACCAGAACGCCACCGGGCCGCAGCATCTTGAACGCGCGCAGGTTCAGTTCCTTGTAGCCGCGCAGTGCGCCTTCAACCGCGCGACGGCTCTTCGCAAATGCCGGCGGGTCCAGCACGATAGTGTCGAAGCGCGAGCCGGCATCGCTCCAGTCGCGCAGCAGTTCGAACGCATCCGCCTCCACCCAATCCACCTCTGCGCTCACGCGCTCGCGATTCGCTGCGAGGTTTCGCTCCGCCACTTCGAGCGCGGCATGTGACGCATCCACGCCCGTCACCTTTGCGCACTTCGTCGCCAGGTGCAGCGCAAATCCGCCCTGGTAGGTGCACACGTCGAGCGCATCGCCATGGGCGTAGTCCGCGGCTGCGCGGTAATTGAGCCGCTGGTCGAGGAAGGCGCCCGTCTTCTGGCCGGACCCGGCGTCGTACAGAAAGTCCAGCCCGTTCAGCGTGAAGGTGGTCTGCAGCAGCGGATGCTCCGCATCCCGCGCGTACAGCGTCGCAAGCGCGGGCGTGTCGAGCCCCTCAAGCGCTGCCATGCGCGCATCGCCGCGCTCGAGGATGCTTTCAGGCTGGATCGTCTCCGTTAGAACGCGCGTCACCAACTCGCGAACAGCGGGCCGGTCCATGCCGCGAACCAGGATCTGCAGCAGCACGAGCGAACCATAGCGATCGACGACGAGGCCGGGCAGCTCGTCCGCTTCGCTGAAGACCAGCCGGCATGCGGTCGTGTCCAGCTTCGCTCGCAGCGCAAGCGCGCAACGCAGCCGCGGCTCAACCAGCGCCAGCCAATCTGCCTCGCTCGTCAGCAGGTCGCGGCTGACCATGCGCAGCGGAATCTGCGACGCCGGGCTCCACAGGGCGGTGCCCAGCGGAATGCCGCGCTGGTCGGCGACGGCGATCAGGCCGGCCTCGCGAAGCGGGTGCTTACCGCCTGGGTCTGGTGACTGGATCAGGTCTGAGGCGTAAACCCACGGGTGACCGGCGCGCACACGGTCGGACGCGCGGCGGCTCACGATGGCGGCGTTTGCGGGAAGTCCCGGGCCGGGCTGTTGGGTGTTGGGAGCGGAGCGCTCCGGGCGCGCTTTGCGGCCGAGCGCATCGCTGCGGGAGGAGTGGCGCGTCATGAACACACTCCGGATCCATCGAGACGACGAAACTGCATCAGCCTATAATCAGGCATGGCGACCGCGCGGACAACGCCTGCCCGGGCTAAGGCATCCGGCGCGGCGGCGGGACCTCTCGACGGCAGGGTCTCTGACCAGGCCAGCGATACGCGCGCGTTGACCGACGCCCGCTTCCGCGCCCTGATCGACACGGTTCGCGCCCACCGCCCCAACGACGACGTGGAGATCATCCGTCGCGCGTGGGACTTCTCGCTCAAGCATCACCAGGGACAGTTGCGCGCCTCCGGCGAGCCATATGTGCTGCACCCGCTTGAAGTAGCGCACGTGCTGGCCGAGATGAAGCTCGACTCGACCGCCATCGCCGCCGGGCTGCTGCACGATGCGGTCGAAGACACGCCGGTCACGGCAGATGACATCACCCGCGTCTTCGGCGAGCAGGTGGCGCACATCGTCGAAGGCGTCACGAAGATCGACAAGATCCAGTTCGCGAACTCCGAGGACCGCCAGGCGGAGAACGTGCGCAAGATGCTGCTGGCCATGGTCAGCGATGTGCGCGTCGTGCTGATCAAGCTCGCCGACCGCCTGCACAACATGCGCACCCTGCAGCATCTCCGACCGGAAAAGCAGCAGACGATCGCGCGCGAGACGCTCGACATCTACGCGCCCCTGGCGCACCGCCTCGGCATGGGCAAGGTGCGCGGCGAACTCGAAGACCTGGCCTTCCGCTACGTCGATGCGGTGAGCTACGACAAGGTACAGACCGCGATCGACGAGCGCCGCAAGGAAGGCGAAGACTTCCTCGCCGAAGTCGAGGGCATGCTCGCCGAGAAGCTGAAAGAGCACCACATCGAGGCGCGCGTCGAGTGGCGCATCAAGCGGCTCTACTCCATCTACCAGAAGCTGCAGAAGCAGCGCAGCTCCATGGACCAGGTCTATGACCTGCTCGCCGTGCGCGTCATCACCAAGAGCGTGCAGGACTGCTATGCGGTCTTCGGGCTGATTCACTCGCTGTGGCGTCCAGTGCCGGGCCGCATCAAGGATTTCATCGCCATGCCGCGGCCGAACTTGTATCAGTCGCTGCACACAACCGTGATGGGCACCAGCGGCCACCAGTTCGAAGTGCAGATCCGCACGGAAGAGATGCACCGCGTCGCGGAAGAGGGCATCGCCGCCCACTGGAAGTACAAGGCCAACGGCGACCCGATCAGCAGCAAGGATGAGCAGCGGCTCGCGTGGGTGCGCTCGCTGGTCGAGTGGCAGCGGGAGATGTCCGACCCGAACGAGTTCCTCTCCACGCTGAAGATCGACCTCTACCCCGAAGAGGTCTACACCTTCACGCCCAAGGGCAAGGTCGTCGTGCTGCCCAAGGATGCGAGCCCGGTCGACTTCGCCTACTCCGTCCACACCGAGGTCGGGCAGGCCTGCACCGGCGCCCGCGTCAACGGCCGCATGGTGCCGCTGCGCGCGCGTCTGCGTAACGGCGACATCGTCGAGATCATCACGCAGAACGGCCACACGCCCAGCCGCGACTGGCTCACCTTCGTCAAAAGCTCGCGTGCGCGCAACAAGATTCGTCACTGGCTGAACGAGCACCAGCGCGAGCGCGCGATCGAGATCGGCCGCAAGCTGATCGATCGCGAAGCGCGCAAATACAAGGTCTCGCTCACCCGCTTCAACGAAGCCGATTACACTCGCGTTGCCAACGAATACGGCGTTGGCGGCGAGCGCGACCTGCTGGCCGGCATCGGTTTTGGCAAGTATTCGTCACGGCAGGTGCTGCATAAGCTGGAGCCCAGTCTGCTGGCGCCCTCAGCTGACCCGGAGATTATCGACGGCAAGACGCCCGGCGAAACGGTACGCCGGCTGCACCTGAATCCGCGTACCGAGGCGCTTGAGGTCGAAGGCCAGAACGATCTGCTGGTCTATCGTGCGCGCTGCTGCAATCCGATCCGTGGCGAAGAGATCATCGGCTACGTCACTCGTGGACGCGGGGTCGCGGTCCATGCGCGGCGATGTTCGAACGTGCAGAACCTGCTCTACGAAGCCGACCGACGCATCACGGTCGAGTGGTCGAAGGAGAGCGCGGGCGACCGTGGACGCCGCCAGACGTACCCCGTGCGCGTGGTGGTCTACTGCGACGACCGTGCCGGCATGCTCAAGAACCTGACCGCCATCATCAGCGACGACGGCACCAATATCCGCTCCGTCGATTCCCGCGCCGGCCAGGATGGCGAAGCCGTTGTCGAGTTCATCGTCGAAGCCGAGGATGTCGCCCACCTCGACCGCATGGTCATCGGGCTGCGCACACTTGCCGGCGTGCGCGATGTCGAGCGCGCCAGCAAGGTCTAGCTCTTTCGATCACACCGGCTCTCCGGCGCATTCTGCTACTCTCGCAAAGACATATCCGATGCCGAGCTCCCACATCCGGCGCGTCCTTCACGGTTCTGCGTCGAACCTGCTGCGCGTCTTCCTGTCCATGCTGGTGTCGCTCGCGCTGCCGCCGTTCCTGGTCCACAGGATGTCGACCGCCGAGTACGGCGCGTGGGTG
The DNA here is from genome assembly GCF_051025295.1 of Candidatus Dedyshia acidiphila. Taxonomy (NCBI): domain Bacteria; kingdom Pseudomonadati; phylum Acidobacteriota; class Terriglobia; order Terriglobales; family Acidobacteriaceae; genus Candidatus Dedyshia; species Candidatus Dedyshia acidiphila. The sequence continues at coordinate 105,572 of NZ_JBMGJV010000001.1, forward strand.
CTCATCCTGCAGCTCGGCTCGTACGTCAACTTCCTCGACCTCGGCCTCTCGACGGCCATCGGCAAATTCATCGCGGAGTACGACACCACAGGCCAGCACGAACAGAGCCGACGCCTGGTCAGCACCGCGTTCACCATCCTCTGCGCGGTCTCGCTGCTCGCGCTCTTCGGACTCGGCATTCTGGTCTTGAAGGTGCCGCAGATCTTTCGCGGTATGCCGCCCCCGCTCTTGCATCCAGTGCGGCTCGCTCTCATCTGGGTCGGCATCTCCACTTGCCTCGGGCTGCCGGTGTCGGTGTTCGCCGGCGTCTTCAACGGGCTCCAGCGCTACGGCTTCCCGACCGTTCTCTATACCGTAAGCCGCGTCAGCTCCTCCATCGCGCTGGTGGTGGTGCTGCTCGCGCACGGCACGCTGCTCCAGATGGCGATCACGCTGGCCGCGTTCAACCTCGCGACATCCGCGTTCCAGGTGTATGGCTGGTGGCACCTCATGCGGGATCGCGTGCGTTTCTCGCTGTTCCTCTTCGATCGCCAGACCGCGCGCCAGCTTGCCGACTACTGTGGCGTTCTGTCCCTGTGGACGTTGAGCGGCATCTGCATCAGCGGGCTCGATACAGCGATCGTTGCGCGTTACGATTTCCCGAACACCGCGTTCTACGCCGCAGCAGGCAGCGCCACCAACTTCATGCTGGTGATCGTCGGCAACCTGATGTCGCCGCTGCTGCCGGCGCTTTCGTCGCTGCAACTGCGACGCAGCCCGGCGCAGATGGGCGAGCTGATCGTCAAGACCACGCGCTATGGCGCGCTGCTGCTGTGGGCTGTCAGCGTGCCGCTCATCTTCGGAGCGTACCCGCTGCTCACCGCGTGGGTGGGCAGCGGGTACGCCACGCATGCCGCGCTCTACCTGCGCATCCTGGTGATCGCCAATGTGCTGCGGCAGCTCGGCGGCCCCTACTCGCTGGCCGTGATCGCGATGGGCAAGCAACGGCTTGCAACGCTCTCACCCATCGCGGAAGCTCTGGTGAATCTCGTCGCCAGCATCCTGCTCGCCCGGCACATGGGTGCGATCGGAGTGGCGTTGGGCACCCTGCTCGGCGCCTTTGTCGGACTCACGTTGCATCTCGTGGTCAGCATGTCGCTCACGTGGTCGTCGGCCCAGGTGCGGCGTCCCGTGTTCCTGTGGCGTGGCGTAGCGCGGCCCGCGTTGTGCGTGCTGCCATTTCTGTTGCTGCTGCCATACTGGCGCAGCATGGCTCTGCTGCCCTGGCCGCCCTTGCTGCTCGCCATTTCCGCACTCGCCAGCCTTGCTCTAGCATGGTGGGTGGCAGTCGACGCCTCGGAGCGCACGCGCGCCCGGGCGGCGCTGCAGCGTTTCCTATGACCCTCTCTTCGACCCGGCGCCAGGGCGCACACGCGGCTTGAGCGACGCCCGCATCTCGATCGCGCTCTGCACCTACAACGGCGAGCGCTTCCTCCCCGCGCAGCTCGCCAGCATGCTCGAACAGACGCGGCTGCCGGATGAGCTGGTGCTCTGCGACGACGGCTCGACCGACCGCACGCTCGACATCGCCGCCGAGTTCGCCGCGACGGCTCCATTCCCCGTGCGCATCGTGCGCAATGCGGTCAACCTCGGATCGAATCGTAACTTCGAGCAGGCCATCGGGCTCTGCACAGGTGACCTGATCGCGCTCAGCGATCAGGACGACATCTGGGCACGCAAACGGCTTGCCCGCAGCGAACAAGCGCTCGCAGCGCATCCGGAGTGCGGGCTCGTCTTCTCGGACGCGCTCGTCATCGACGATGATGGGCAGCCGACCGGCACCACACTCTGGCGCAACTTCAAATTCACGCCACAGCTACGGCGCCAATTGCGGCTCGGCAACTACACGCCTCTGGCGCGCTTCCGCTTTATCACGGGCGCAACGGTGATGTTCCGCGCCGTGCACCGGCCGTACCTCTTCCCGATCCTCGGCGAGTGGATTCACGATGGCTGGATCGCACTGATGATCGCCTGCCTCTCGGGCATCTGCTTCGTGCCGGAGCCGCTGGTGCGCTATCGCCGCCACTCGTCGCAGCAGGTCGGGCTCGGCAATCGCAAGCTGCGCCGGTCAAGCACGCTCGACAACCTTGCATTGCGGCAGTGGGCCTCGGTCGATGCGCACCGCGTCGCACTCGAGGATGTCATCGCGGCCTTCGATCGGCTGCCCATCGACCGCACCCGTGGCGCAGCCGCAGCGATCCTCGCGCAGCACACCTTTCTTCGCCAGCGGCTGGAGCTGCCCTCCTCGCGAGCGCCAAGGCTCGCCCGCGCACTCTCCACCTGGCGCGGCTACCAGGCAGGCGCGCGCGGCGTGCTCAGCATGGCGAAGGATGTCGTGCTGCCCAAGCAGGACGACGAGACCGGCGCAGCCGCCCGCGTCGGCTACTCACTCTTCTCACAGACGCCCCCGGCTGAATTTGAGAACCTCTGACACTTCAACCCGCCGAAATGGAGAACCTCACCGCATGATTCCGCAGTCCATTGCTACCAAGAGCGCACCCGCCGCCATCGGCCCCTACTCGCAGGCCGTGCGCGTCGGCAACTTCCTGTACACCTCCGGCCAGGTGGCGCTGGACCCGGCAACCGGCGCCTTGGTCGCGGGCGGCATCGCCGAGCAGACAGAACGCGTGCTGCAGAACCTCCAAGCCGTGCTCGCGGCGGGCGACAGCAACCTCGGCCAGGTGGTCAAGACCACCGTCTTCCTGAAGAGCATGGGCGACTTTGCCGCCATGAACGAGATATACGGCCGCTACTTCGGCACCGACGGAGCAGTGCTGCCGGCCCGCTCGACCGTTGCCGTCGCCGGCCTGCCGAAAGACGCTTTGGTCGAGATCGAAGTGATCGCGCACCTCCCGTAAGCGGGCGTCATCCAATGATTGCGAATCAGGACCGACAAGGAGGTTCCATGGCAGAGACCAACACAACCACGGGCGAGGTCCCGAAGCTCGAGAAGACCGACGAGCAGTGGCGTAAGGAGCTCACACCGGAGCAGTACTACGTCACGCGCCAGAAGGGTACGGAGCCGCCGTTTTCAGGCGCGCTCTACCGCAATCACGACGATGGGATCTACCGCTGCGTCGCCTGCCAGGCAGAACTCTTTCGCAGCGACTCGAAGTTTGAGTCGGGCAGCGGCTGGCCCAGCTTCTGGATCCCGGTGAGCCCGACCGCGGTCGTGACCGAGACCGACACCAGCCACGGCATGGAGCGCATCGAGGCGATGTGCGCCCGCTGCGGCGCCCACCTGGGCCACGTCTTCCCGGATGGCCCGAAGCCGACCGGGCTCCGTTATTGCATCAACTCGATCGCGCTCGACTTCGATCCGGAGAAGCCGGAGAAGAGGTAATCGCCACGATTACCTTGAGCAGCAAAAAGCCCCGCCGCGGCGGGGCTTTTGCGATACAAAATCGCCCCTTAAGCCTTCGTAACTTTGCCGGATTTGATGCAGCTGGTGCACACGCGAATGCGCTTGTTGGCCGCGCCAACCTTCGCCTTGACCGGGCGGAGGTTCACATTCCAGCGCCGACGGCTCACGTTGTGCGCGTGCGAGATGTTGTTGCCGAACTGCGGACCCTTGCCGCAAACTTCACAAACCTGTGCCATCACGTAACTCCAGAGCTCGATTGAGAACTTGTAGCGCGGCGGAGGATACACACGGATAGCCGGCAGTCCGCTGCGCGCGAGTGCTTAGTGTACCGCAAGCTCCCCCGCGAGCCAAACTGGACCGCTTTCCGGGCAGTTCCCGGCATACTGGACAGGTCCCAACCCGTACCCATGCCTGCACGCCCCGTCTCCCCGGCCTCGGCCGCCCACCAACCGCTCAGCTCGTCCCCTGCCGAGGATGTGGGGTCACGCAACACCGTCCGGCTCGCCTTCTGGGCAGGTTTTCTCGTGCGCGTTGCCTACCTGACGCTGGCCCACACCTACCGCACCCGGCCATTTCCCGATCACTTCGAGTTCGGGTGGGAGATGGGCCGCATCGGCCGCGCGCTGGCCACGGGCTACGGCTTTGCCGATCCATTCCACGGCCATACCGGACCCACGGCCTGGGTGGGGCCGCTCTATCCGCTGTTGATTTCAGGGGTCTTCCGGGTCGCCGGGGTGTACTCCCCGCTCTCTGCGTGGCTGCTGCTGACGCTGAACTCACTCGCCAGCGCGCTGACCGTCTTTCCCATGGCAGCGATTGCGCGGCGCATGTTTGCCGGGCGCCCGCAGATCCTGCGGTGGTCGGTCTGGTTGTGGGCGCTCTACCCGGCGGCAATGCAGTACGCCGTGCGCTGGATCTGGGAGACCTCGCTCAGCACGCTCCTTTTTACCTGTGCCCTTGCGCTCGCCATGCGGCTCCGGCAGCAGACCTACACGCCGGGCCGCCTGCTGCGCGACTGGGGGCTGTTTGGGCTGGTCTGGGGGCTGATCGCGCTGTCGAACCCGGCTTTGGTCATCCTGCTGCCGTTCGCCGGGCTGTGGGTCGTCTGGACTGCGCAGGGCACGCGTGTGCTGCCAGCGGCTGTCTTTGGCGGGATTGTCTTCTTTGCCGTGCTGGCACCCTGGATGCTGCGCAACCTGCGCGTCTTCAGTCACTTCGTCCCGCTGCGCGCCAACTTCGGGGCAGAGCTCTACCTCGGCAATGGGCCCGGGGCACGCGGTCTGCTTATGGAATACGAGCATCCGCACGAAGACCCCATCCAATACCGGGCGTATGCCGAACTCGGCGAGTACCAGTACGCAAAGGTGCGTGGGGCCGAGGCCATGGCGACGATCCGGGCCGATCGCGGTCTGTTCGCTCGCAACACACTGAAAAGGGTGTTCTTTTACTGGTACGGCGTGCCCTCGGGCAGCGATCGGTCGCTCTGGACGGGGCTGCCGCGAGCGCTCAACTACGGATTTCTCAGCACGGCGGGCCTGCTGGGGCTCGCGCTGGCGCTCTGGCGGCGGGTTCCCGGTGCCTGGCTGGTCGCCTGGGCGTTTTTGACCCTGCCGCTGGTCTACTACTTCGTGACCGTGCACGCGCGCTTCCGCCACCCGCTCGAGCCGCTGATTGCGCTCCTGAGTGTGTTCCTGTTCCAAAGTGCGGAGCCGCGGCGCTCAAATGACCCGCAGCGCGCGGTTGACCCGTCCGGACACTGACGATAGACTAGCTAGGTTCCGGCGATTCTGCCTGTGCGTCTCTGCATGCCTGAGTGAGGTAGCGAGTGAGCACGGCCCGCGAGTACCGGCTCATCCGGCTTTTTCGAGCGCGATTCGAGTCACGGGCTTTCGAAGCGTTTATCCGGCTAACTGATCTGAAGAGACCGGCCTGCATGGCAAGGCTTGGAGGTTTTATGTACGCGGTGATCCGCACTGGTGGCAAGCAGTATCGCGTCGCGCCCGGCGACGTGCTGCGCATCGAAAAGACCGGCGTCGAGCCGAACGAGACCATCGAGTTCAGCGACGTGCTCGCCACACTGACCAGCGAAGGCTCACTGGCCAAGCCGCAGACCGCCAAGGTGACGGCGACCGTGCTCGGTGACGGACGCGGCGACAAGATCCTCGTCTTCCACTACAAGCGCAAGAAGCAGTACAAGAAGATGCAGGGCCATCGTCAGGCCTTCACTTCCGTGCGCATCAACGAGATCGAGGTCGACGGGACGACCTTCCGCGCACAGCAGTAAGCGCGACCCACACTCCCGACCGAGAGTTTTTGAGGATCTGAGATGGCACATAAAAAGGGATTAGGCAGTTCGAAAAACGGCCGCGACTCCAATGCACAGCGGCTTGGGGTGAAGGTGTTCGCGGGTGAGGTCGTTCCCGGCGGCTCCATCATCGTGCGGCAGCGTGGCACCAAGATCAAGCCGGGCCTGAACGTAGGCCGTGGCAGCGACGACACGCTCTTTGCCAAGATCACCGGCAAGGTGAAGTTTCTGGACAAGGGCAAGAGCGGCCGCTTCGTCGCCGTCGAGGCTCAAGAGCTTCCGACCGCCTAGGACGAGCTCACCACGAGTTCCCCGAAGAACCGACCATAGACCATAGACCCGAAGGGGCCAGAGCATCCGCTCTGGCCCCTTCCTATTTTGACGGTCGTTAGCGCCGGCGCCGCATGCCAAACCACAGTGGCAGCAGGAGCAGCAGACCGAACGGCCAGAAGAACCAGCTTCCATTGCTGCGCCGTCCAGCGACGAAGAGGCAGCCGGTTAGAGGCGTGAGCAGTGACAGAAGCAATACCGAAAGGCTGAAGTTGCTCCAGATGGAACGCACGTGGCGTTCGAGTGGTGCTGTGAGGAATGGCCGGCCCATACCCTGTTTGGATGCTGGCGTGGTGCGGCTTAACTGGCGGCGGGGGGCTGGTTGTTGCGGCTGAGCACCCGGTCGACCACGCCTTCGACGTCGCGCAGGAAGAACGCGCTCGGCTCCGGCTGTCCGATCACGATATGGGGCGCCGGTTTGCCCAGGGCCATCGCGATCTCATTCCACTTGTGCAGCTGGGACTGATTGCGCAGGAGCACCGGCACACGCAGCGGCTCTGGCCGCATCAGTGACACCAGCCAGATCAGCGCAGCGACGGTGGCTCCGCTCTCCCGCACCAGCAGCCAGGGCAACAGCAGCGTTCCCTCGCGCAACAGGAAAAGGAAGCAAACGGTGTCCACGACAGCGAGTACGCCGAAGCCCAGCGTGATGCCCACGATGCGGCTGCGCAGCGTGATGCCAAGCGCCTGGGCGGAGAGCAGGATGAAGGCGGCGAGACAGAACTCGAGCACGCTGACGCAGCGCATCGCCTGTAGCGTGCTGACCTCGAGCGAGTGAGCGCGGAAGAAGAGTGGCACAATGGCGGGCACGATCGCGAACGCCACCGAGATCAGCGCAACCCAGCGGAACGCCACCAAAGCGAGACGGCGAAGCCCCGGCAGAGGCGTGAGCGCATCGCGGAAGATCTGCTCCGCGGCGACGTACGTAAGCAGGCCGCAGATGCCGTAGCCCGACCAGAAGAGAATGCTGGCGATCTCCGTGCGGTGCGGCCCGAGGTTTGCCCAGTTCGCCTGCAGCGCGCAGAACATCAGGCTGGCAGCAGTGCTGGCCAGCAGGTAGAGGCGCATCGCCGGGTAGGTGCGCTCGCTGGTCCACGCGAGGATGAGGCCCGCAGCGAGGAGCAGTGTCTGGATAGCCGTGACGATGGTCAGCCAGCCGTGCACCGAAGGATGAGAGAGCGCAAACATGAACTCCTTCGAAGATATCTCCCGGAGCGGGACAGTCTCAACGTTCCCTGAACCTTTTGAAGTAACGATGGGCTATTACTGGTGGGTTCCCAAAGGGGGATTTTTCGCCTGTTGTTCGGTAACACGAACAATCGGGAGGAGCGCCGGCGAGAGGCGGCGATGGCCCTGCAACGAGGGCCCGGGCACCCGGCTGGGAAACCCCGAAAACGAGCCCTGGCGTGGTACAATAAACCTACACACGGGGTGCTCGCAAGTCTCACATTTGACTTGCACTTAGTCCACTGCAAGGGTGGATACCGGGGCCCCGGTTCACCACGGAGTTTCATGTCCACTCAAGAGATCGCTCGAGCCATTCTTCCCACCGGGACCGGGGACGCGAAACCCGCGTCCGACGGCAGCTACACCGGAAGCAATATCAAAGTACTCGAGGGGCTGGAGGCGGTTCGGCTGCGCCCGGCGATGTACATCGGCTCGACTGGCGAGATGGGGCTGCACCACCTGGTTTACGAGGTCGTCGATAACTCGGTCGACGAAGCGCTGGCGGGGCATGCCACGCGCATTGAAGTCGTCATCCATTTCGACAATTCCATCACTGTCATCGACGACGGACGCGGGATTCCGGTCGACGAGATGACGCTGCCGGACGGCGAGAAGATGCCCGCGGTCCAGGTAGTGCTTACCAAGCTGCACGCTGGCGGCAAATTCGATTCGTCCAACTACAAAGTCTCCGGCGGCCTGCACGGCGTTGGCGTCTCGTGCGTGAATGCACTCAGCCAGGCGTTTGATGTCGAGATCTGGCGCGACAACACGTACGAGCAGGAGTACTCAAAGGGCCTACCCATCAGTAAGCTGCGGCAGACCGGCACGACGAAGCGCCGGGGCACCAAAGTCCACTTCTTGCCTGACAAGAGCATCTTCACTGTCACTGAGTACAACTACGACACCCTGGCGCAGCGACTGCGCGAACTGGCCTTTCTGAACAAAGGCCTGATGATCACCCTGACCGATGAGCGTGTGACCGATGCGAAGACCGGCGAAGCGAAGCGCGCCGAGTTCCGCTATGCCGGGGGCATCGCCGAGTTCATCAAGCACCTGAACAAAGGCAAGCAGGTGCTGCACGACAAGCCGATCCACATGGAAGCGGCGCGCGACAACATCGAGATCGATATCGCGCTGCAGTACAACGACGGCTACTCCGAGACGGTCTTCTCATTCGCCAACAACATCAACACGGTCGATGGCGGCACGCACCTCTCCGGCTTTCGCACGGCGCTGACGCGCACCATCAACAGCGCGGGCCAGTCGCTCGGGCTGTTCAAGGACATGAAGGAGAACCTCTCGGGCGACGACGTGCGCGAGGGTTTGGTCGCCGTCATCAGCGTCAAATTGTCGCAGCCGCAGTTTGAAGGCCAGACCAAGGGCAAGCTGAACTCGGATATCGCCGGCACGGTGCAGGCCTTCATCAACGAGCGGCTGGGCATGTTCCTCGAGCAGAACCCGCCGGTGGCGAAGCGCATCATCAACAAGGCGATCGAGGCCTCCCGCGCCCGCGAAGCCGCGCGCAAGGCACGCGACCTGACGCGGCGCAAGGGCGCGCTCGATGGCGGCGGCCTGCCCGGCAAGCTCTCGGACTGCTCCGAGCGCAATCCGGATCGCTGCGAGCTCTACCTGGTCGAGGGTGAGTCCGCAGGCGGCACCTCACGCCAGGGCCGCGACCGCAAGTTCCAGGCCATCCTGCCGCTCAAGGGCAAGATCCTGAACGTCGAGAAGGCCCGCTACGACAAGATGCTGGGCCACGAAGAAATCCGCGCCATGATCACCGCACTCGGCTGCGGCATCGGCAAGGATGACTTCGATCCCAGCAAGCTGCGCTACGGCAAGGTCATCCTGATGACCGACGCCGACGTGGACGGCTCGCACATTCGCACCCTGCTGCTTACCTTCTTCTTCCGCCATATGCAGGAGCTCATCAAGCGCGGGCATGTGTACATCGCGCAGCCGCCGCTCTATCGCATCAAGAAGGGCAAGTTCGAGCAGTACATCAAGGACGATCGCGAATTTGTGAAGGTGATGGTCAAGCGCGCGTCCGACGGCATGGTGATCCGCTACGGCGCCGACGCCAACGATCGCAAGCAGCTCGAAGGGAGCGCACTGACCCGCTTCATGGGCCAGCTCAACGACTACCTCGGCTTCTTCGACAAGGTGGACAAGCGCCTCCGCAACGAAGAGGTCACGACGCTGCTGGCGCGGCTCGAGATGGTCAAGCGAAGCGACTTCGAATCCGAAAACGGCAAGCCGCCCGCGAAGGTGCTCGAGCTGCACAAGGCACTGCTCGACATGCGCAAGAGCTATCAGTTCAAGAACGTCACCGATCCGGTGCTCGATGAAGAGCACCAGACCTGGTCCGTTGCGTTCGCGGATGCGCAGGGTGCGGTCCGCAACATCGATTGGGCCCTGGCTTCGGCGCCGGAGTACCGGCAGATGATGGCCAAGCATGCGCAGATTCGCGAAGAGCTGCAGCCGCCGTTCCTGATCGAGTACGCCGCGAAGGGCAAGGCTGCTGCAAGCACTACCGAGGAAGCGGTCGAAGAGGCCGTGGCCGAGGATGGCTCCGACACAGAAACCGGTAAGGCGCTGACCGAGAAGGCTGTGCGCAAGGCCCCGCGCACGCCACAGGAGCCGGTCGAGAAGCGCACCGCGCGTGAGCTGTTCGATTACGTCATCGAGCAGGGCCGCCGGGAGTACCAGGTGCAGCGCTACAAGGGCCTGGGCGAGATGACCGCGCCGCAGCTCTGGGAGACAACGATGGATCCCGATCGGCGGACGCTGCTCTCCGTGAAACTCGAAGATCTCGCCGGCACCGAAGAGATCTTCACCACGCTGATGGGTGAAGACGTCGAAGCGCGCCGCAAGTTCATCGAAGAGAACGCGCTGGACGTGAAGAACCTCGATATCTAACCCGCCATCGCAAGTTGCAAACGGCCGCTGCTGATCCACCGCAGCGGCCGTTTTCTTGTGGGCAGCTCGAATTTGCTTGCGTTGCCCGGCAGCGCCGGCGCATCCTCCTCGCGGGCCTGACGGGCGTTGTGACGTCCTCTGAATCGGCTCCCTCCCGATCGAAGTCGACACCGCAACACATTCGATATGAGGAGTTCCCTATGAAAACACGTGTAAGTGTGCAGTCGGCTGCGGCGATCGCGAGCCTCTTGCTGGCAACGGCCGGCGTTGCGTACGGTGCGGATAGCGCCGCGAATCCTTGGGTCGGCACCTGGACGATGGACCAGTCCCAAAGCAAGCTGACCGGCGGAACATTCCGGTTCACAGGCGCTCCTGACGGCGAGATGGCCTTTATCGGCAACGGCCACAGCTCGAAGTTCAAGACCGATGGGCAGCCGTACAAGACCTGGTCCGGAGAAGACGCCACCTGGAAGAAGGTCGATGAGAACACGTATGAATCGAACTACAAGCTGGGGAGTGTTGACCTCGAAAACGTAACGTGGACGGTATCAGCCGACGGAAAGATGCTGAAGACGGAGAGTAAGGGCACCAATCCGGACGGCTCCACCTTCAGCAACACTGGCGAAGCGGCGCGCGTCGGAAGCGGCAAGGGGTTGGTGGGCACCTGGAAAACCACGAAGGAAGAGGCGGGCTCCCCGCAGAGCTACAGCATTAAGGACGCCGGTCCGAACGCAGTCGATTGGGACATCCCGGCGCTGAAGGCTACTCTCCATGCGACGCTCGATGGCAAGGACATCACGCCGGATGGTCCGACGGTGCCGAAGGCGTTGACTGTGGCCCTGCTGAAGGTTTCACCCACCGTGCTGAAGGAGACAGACAAAATGAGCGGGGAGGTCGTCTCGCGCAACACCATGACACTGTCCCCCGACGGCAAGACGATCACCAACGTGGTGACACCTTCGAAGGACAAGGTCACCTACACGGAGATCTGGCGGAAGCAGTAAGTCAAAGCCTGTGGACAGAAGGGGCGGCGAGATTCGTCGCCCCTTCCTCTTCATGAACCGAGCTTCGGGTGCAGCTTTTGGAAGCCGGTAGCGTCCTGATACGCACGCGCGCAGGCGCAGAGCTTCGCATCCTGGTAAAGGCCGCCCAGAAACGTGAGGCTCACCGGCGTGCCCGGGCCGCCGATGGAATCGTCATCGCCGTTGTCACTCGTTGGCGGCATGGGCGCGTCATTGCCGCGGAGCCCGTTCGGCACAATCACTGCTGGATGCCCAGTGAGGTTGGTCGCGACAAGCTGCTCACCGTTGCTCGGTGCAACGATCACGTCCACTGACTCAAACAGCTTTGCGAACTGCTGGATCGCGAGCGAACGAGCGCGATTGGCCTGGATGTACTCGATCGCGGGGTAGAACCGTGCGGTGCGGAACTGGTTCGGCCAGTCGTAGGGGCCTTGCTCAGTCAGCAGGCGATCGCGGCCTGTCATCGTCAGCTCATCGAACGCTGCGGCAGCTTCAGCTGTGAGCAGCGGGGTCATGTCACCGTAGGGCAGCTTCGGCAGCGTGACTTCCTTGAGCGTCACGCCCATTGCCCGCAGCTTCGCGAGCGCCGCATCGTCATAGTGCCGGTCATACGCACGCCGTGCGTGCGCCGCCTCCCGACGCTGCTCAGACTGCAGCCGCTTCTTGCGCTCGTCGTCGCTCTCACTGGCCGGCGGCTTGGGGCCCTGCTCCTCCACACGCGCCTCGAACTCATCTTTCAGATAGCCGACGCGCAGCGAGCGCCAATCGTAGTCCGCATCCCACGCAAAGCCTGCGTCGCGCGTTGCAATATCGTGTCCGTCGGGTCCGTGGATCGCGCTCATCACGAGCGCGCAGTCCTCGACCGCACGACAGATAGGACCGAGCTTGTCCATCGACCAGCTCAGCGCCATCGCCCCGGTGCGCGGCACAAAGCCAAACGTTGGCCGCAGACCTGTCACTCCGCAGCGCGTCGAAGGCGACGAGATCGAACCCAGCGTCTCTGACCCGATCGCGAACGCAACGCACCCGGCGGCCACGCTCGATGCGGAACCGGCAGAGGAGCCGCTCGAGCCCTGCTTCGGATTCCACGGATTGCGCGTGCGCCCACCAAACCACTTGTCGCCCATGGCGAGCGCGCCCAGCGTCGTCTTCGCCACCAGCACGGCGCCCGCCGCATCGAGCCGCTGCACCACGGTCGCGTCTTCATCAAAGCTCTGGTGCTCAAACCCGCCCGCGCCCCAGGTCGTGGGATAGCCCTTCACCGCGAGCAGATCCTTCGCGCCCCACGGCAGACCATGGAGCGGTCCGCGATACTTTCCCGCCGCAATCTCGCGATCCGCTTCACGCGCCTTCGTCATCGCGCGTTCTACCGTCAGCGTGACGACGAAGTGCAGCAGCGGATCGTAGCGCTTCAGCCGCGTGAGATACATCTCCGTCAGTGCTGCTGAGGAGACCTTCTTCCGACGCACATACTCAGCCAGCTCGCGCACGGACAGGAACGCGAGCTCTTCGAGATTGGCCGGCACTGTGGCAATCGCCGGCGCCTTGCTCAGCCGTGGCGGCCGATTGTCTGCCGCTGGCAGCTTCATCCCGGGCGGCACCGGATCGAACACGAGCGCCGGCGCGATTGCGTTGGGGATGTGCAGTGCACGGATCGCCGCATAGGCAGCGCGCTGCTGATTCAGACCTTCGAGCAGGTCCTTGCGTTGTTCGGCAGTGATCGAAACACCCGCGATCGCAGCCGCAGCGTCAATCATCTCGGCAGTGACCGGCTTGGGCGCTGCGTGTGCATCGGACGAAGCCGACGATGCCTGTGCCTGCGCAGCGATCGTGTAGAGCGCGCCCGGCAGTAGCGTACCGGCGAAACCAGCAGTGGAGCAGATACCAAGGAAGCGGCGGCGGTCCAGAAGTGATGAGCTGGGCATAGATCTCCGAACGGGAATGCTGTGGATGGTAGCATTCGCCATGGCGCTACTCGAGGTCGATTCCGTCTCGAAGAGTTATGGCTTACCACCACACGCAGCGCTGGTCGTGGACCGTGTTTCGTTCAGCATCGCGCGCGGTGAAACGCTGGGCGTGGTCGGTGAATCGGGCTCCGGCAAGAGCACGGTGGCGCGCATTGCACTCGGATTGGTCGAGGCGACCTCCGGCACGGTTCGCTTCGATAGCCAGGTTATTGCGCAGGCGCGTGGAGCAGCCATGCGAGCGATCCGACGGCGCATGCAGCCTGTCTTCCAGGATCCCTATGCCGCGCTGAACCCGCGCATGCGCATCGAGCAGATCCTGCGCGAACCCTTCGAGATTCACGCTCGTTCGCTCGGCAGCGACGACGACCTGCCACAAGGGGAAGCAGCGCAGCGCGCGCGCATTTCCGAGCTGCTGAAGCAGGTCGGCCTCGATGACTCGGCACTGCTGCGCTACCCGCATGAATTCTCGGGCGGTCAGCGGCAACGCATCAACATCGCACGCGCGCTCACGTTGCGGCCGGAGCTGCTGGTCCTGGACGAGCCGGTGTCAGCGCTCGATGTGAGCGTGGCGGCGCAGATCGTCAACCTGCTGCGCGGGCTACAACGCGAGTACGGCATGACCTATCTGTTCATCACGCACTCGATGCCGCTGGTCCGCTATCTTGCCGATCGGATTGTCGTGATGCAGCGCGGCCGCGTAGTGGAGGAGGGTGAGTCCGTATCGCTCTGCGCGTCTCCGCGCGAGCCGTATACCGAAGCGCTGCTGCGCGCGACACCGCGGATCTCCCTGCCATCTGCCGGCTGACATTCCGGAAGATCCGCGGAGTGCAACGGCTACTACGGGGTCGAGTTCGACAGCCCCGTGATGCTGGTCTGCGCGAGCACGTGGCCGATCATCGCGCGATAGAGCGCCTCGCTGTAGTTGGCGAACCCCGGCGTTTGCGGCAGGTTGATCGGTCCATCCAGCGCATACACCGTCACGACGTACTGATGCGTCGTACCAGGCGGTGGGCAGGGTCCGTCATATTCCGGGTTGCCGAAGTCGTTGGTGATTTGGATGCCATACGACGTACCTGCCACACCCGTGCCGGCGGCCAGTGACGTCACACTCGGCGCGATGTTGTACAAGCCCCAGTGCGTGAAACTGGCTGTCTGATCGAAGATAAGCACCGCATACGTGCGCGCATTCTGCACCGGCGTCCATGTCAGTTGCGGGGACGCGTTGCCGCCGGGCGCGCCATCGGCGGAGCAGGTGTTCACCCCGTTGCTGATGTTATTGAACAGCGTCGACGGAGGGAGCGCCGTCTCGTTCTGGAATGTGCTGCTCGTGACGGCAAACTGCGGGCGCGGAGTCTGGTTAGTCGGAGAAATCTGTGCAAATGCAGCGACGGAACTAACGAGCAGCAACAAGGCTGCCCGCATAGCGATCGAGAAAGAGCGCATGGGGGACTCCATAGGAACGGATTCGTGACTTGCGTTGTGACCTTAGCACACGCAACCGTTGACTATGGATTGAATCGATGGCGAATTTAGGCTCCAGCAGTTACCTTTCGGCGAGCCTCGTGTTTCTCAGCACACTTCCGGAGCACCCTCGAGAGAGCCGCTCAGGCAAGCGCTTGCGGGATGGCTGTCTCCCAGATGCCCTGCGCCTTCAGCAGCAGCTCAACAACTTCGCGCGCCGCGCCCTCACCACCGCGGCGGCTCGTGACGAAGTGGCTGATGGCCTTCAGCTCAGGCGCTGCATTGGCAACGGCGATGGCCAGCCCCGCGCGGCGGCTCAGCGGCATGTCGGGCAGGTCGTCGCCCATGTACGCGGTCTGCTCATCCGTCACGCCCGCGCGCTGCAGGCACTCTTCGTAAGCCTGGGTCTTCGTAGCTTGTCCGAGATACACATAGTCCACCGACAACTCACTGGCGCGCTGCGCCACGGCGGGTGATTTACGGCCGGTGATAAAGCCGGTCTTGATACCCATGGTGTGCGCCAGCTTCAGGCCGAGGCCATCCTGCGCGTCGAAGATCTTCATCTCGGCGATGCCGCCATCGTTGGGCAGGGAGATCAGGCACACGCCGCTGGAGAGCGTGCCGTCGATATCCATCAGGAAAAGGCGAATGCGCTTGGCGCGCTCAAGAACGTCCGGGGTGGGCTCAGCCATACTGGATTGTAAGGTGCGCGCTTAGTGATGATGGTGGCCCGCGTGCGAGTGATCGTGTGCGAGCTCGACCACCTCAACGCAGCCGTGCGGATCGCCGCATGCGGCATGCTCAAACTGCACGGTGGTGTGATAGATGCCGTAGCGATGCAGCAGGTGCTCGCGAATTTCGGCAAGGATTCGATTGCTCTCGGACGGCGGAATGTCCTCGATGGTGACGTGCGTCGCCAGCGCGCGCGTCTGCGAACCGAGGCTCCAGACGTGCAGGTCGTGCACATCGTTGACGCCTTCAATGCTCGCCAGCGTGCTTCGAATCTCCGGAATGGAAAGGCCGCGCGGTGTGCCCTCGAGCAGAATGTTCAGCGTCTCGCGGACGATCGCGATGGAGCTTGAAAGGATCAAGGCCGCAATCAGCAGCGACAGCACCGGATCGATCCAGCGAATGCCGGTCAGCAGAATGACGAGGCCGCCGACGATCACTGCCGCGGTCGACAGCGTGTCGCCGAGCATGTGAATGAGCGTCGAGCGGATATTGATGTCATCGCTGCCGCGAAACAGGAACGCGGCGATCGTGCCATTCATCACCACGCCGGCAGCCGCCACCAGCATCATGAGCCGCGGCTGCACCAGTTGCGGGCTGGCCAGGCGATGGACGGCTTCGAAGCCGATCCACACCGAGATCACGATCAGCGTGAGCGCATTCAGAAACGCGGCCAACACCCCCGCCCGCTGATAGCCGAAGGTCTTCTCATCGGAGGCGGGACGAGCCTGGAAGTACACCGCGACAAACGAGAGCAGCAGGGCCAGCGCGTCCGAGACGTTGTGGCCGGCCTCGGAAATGAGAGCTAGTGAGTGTGCACGCACTCCAGCAACAAACGTGACGAGCACATAGATCAGCGTCGCCACCAGCGAGAGGCGGAGAATGCGCTGCGTGCGCGGACCGGGCGCGCCGTGGACGTGCATGTATTTATTGTATGAGAGCCGCGGACGGCGGGTTGCGTGTGGCTGCAAGAGCCAACCGCATCCTCTACACGACTGCCTGGCGCGGCCGGTGCAACGGATGGATCGGCACGGAGTTCGCCGTATCGCGCAGCCCCGACCAGCGTTCCGCCACGATCAGGCTGTTGCCGGGGTTGTGCGGATCGTAGCGGACCGACGCCGGAAAGCTGAGCCGGATCTTATGGATGTCCACCAGGTGCTGCAGCAGGGTGACATCCTGCGAGCACTCGTAGGTCACGCCGGCCACGTCATATTGATACAGGATCAGTTGCATACCGAGCGGCCGGTCGCACTCCTCCGGCGAGAGCTCGGCGATATCGAGCACGGTAGCGTCGATGATGCGGCCCGTCTGGACCAGCGCATCGCGGCGGTCACGCTCCAACTCATCGGGGCTCGGCCGCTTGCGCGACATCCAGTAGACCGCGCTGGCTGCGGCCATGGCGCTTAGAACAGCAACGCCGCTGACGACCTGGGTTTCACGAACAGTAATGCCGAACATCGATGCCTCGGGGGACCCAAAAGCGGGAGGAAGTTCGCCTCCCTTGTGCCTAGCAAAGGATAGCTCAGTGGCCCCCGGGAGCGCGTTACGAAACAGTGTTCCTGGGATGGCGAGAATGGGGGAGTGACCGGCAAAGAGTATAGTGGGGAAAGCATGACTCAGTTCGTTGCGACGCCGCCGAACGGCCCTGCGCGGCGCTTTTCCACATCCGGGCGCGCTGCCGCCGACTCCTCTTCCCTCTCGCTCTCCGATGGCCGGCGCATCCGGTCGACCACCGTCATTTGCGTGCGGCGCGACAAAAGCGTCGTCATGGCAGCGGACGGCCAGGTCACGCTGGGCGACAGCGTCATCAAGCACTCCGCTCGCAAGATTCGGCGACTTTACCAGGACAAGATTCTGGCCGGGTTTGCCGGCTCGACTGCGGACGCCTTTTCCCTGTTCGGCCGGTTCGAGGGCAAGCTCGAGCAGTACGCGGGCAATCTCGGCCGCTCTGCCGTCGAGCTGGCGAAGGACTGGCGCACCGACAAGATGCTGCGCTCGCTCGAGGCCCTGCTGGTGGTCGCCGACCCGACACAGACCTTCCTGATCAGCGGCTCAGGCGACGTGATCGAGCCGGACGAGGGCATCGCCACCATCGGGTCCGGCGGCTCCTACGCTCTTGCGGCCGCTCGCGCCCTGATGCAGAACACCGAGCTGAACGCACGCGAGATCGCGGAGAAGAGCCTGCGCATCGCCGGCCAGATCTGCATTTACACCAACGACCAGATCACAATTGAAGAACTAAGCGCCTAGCGCGCGAACGCCCCAAGGAGTTACGGAGGGCTGATGGCCATCTATTTACCCGGCACTGCAGAAGACCAGGAGCTCGCGCTCGATGATTTGACCCCGCGGCAGATCGTCGCGGAGCTGGACAAGTATGTCGTCGGCCAGCATGCGGCGAAGCGCGCGGTTGCGATCGCGCTGCGCAACCGCATGCGGCGGCAGAAGCTGCCGCCCGATGTCGCCGAAGAGATCATGCCGAAGAACATCATCATGATCGGACCCACAGGCGTGGGCAAGACCGAGATCGCGCGACGTCTGGCGAAGCTGACCAACTCGCCCTTCCTGAAGGTTGAAGCCTCGAAGTTCACAGAGGTCGGCTATGTGGGTCGCGATGTCGAGTCGATGATCCGCGACCTGGTCGAGATCGCGATCGATATGGTGCGCGAGGAGCGGCTCGAAGAAGTTGAGGACAAAGCGGAGCTGAATGCAGAGGAGCGGCTGCTCGACCTGTTGCTGCCGCCCGCACCGGCTGCGCGCACCGACACCAAGTCCGACGCGAAGGTGGTCGAGCTGCTGAGCCCGGCGGGGACGCCCGCGCATACAGAGGAAGCGGAGGCGAGCCGCCCCACCACCGAGGGCCTGCAGCGCACGCGAGAGAAGCTGCGCCAGCAGTTCCGGGAGGGCAAGCTGGACGACCGCTCCGTCGAGATCGACGTGCGCGAGCGCAATGCGCCAAGCTTCGAGATCATCTCCAACCAGAACACGGAAGACATGGATGTCAGCCTCAAGGACATCCTGCCCGGCCTGTTCGGGCAGCGCACCAAGAAGCGCAAGATGAAGGTCAGCGAAGCCTTCGAGTACCTCGTTCAGGAAGAGGAGCAGCGGCTCATCGACATGGATCAGGTGAACCGGGTCGCGGTCGAGCGCGTCGAGAACTCGGGCATCATCTTCCTCGACGAGATCGACAAGGTCGCCGGTCGCGAGGGCGGTCACGGACCGGACATCAGCCGCGAGGGTGTGCAGCGCGACATTCTGCCGATCGTCGAAGGCACGACGGTCAACACACGCTACGGCATGGTGAGCACGGATCACATCCTGTTCATCGCAGCCGGCGCGTTCCATGTGTCCAAGCCGAGCGACCTCATCCCCGAACTGCAGGGCCGCTTCCCCATTCGCGTGGAACTGCAGTCGCTCACCGTCGAAGACTTCATCCGCATTCTCACCGAGCCGAAGTCGTCGCTGACCAAGCAGTACGCGGCGTTGCTCGAAACCGAGGGGCTGAAGCTCGAGTTCACGCGCGAGGCGCTGGAAGAGATGGCACAGTTCGCCTTCCGCGTCAACGAGACGACAGAGAACATCGGCGCGCGTCGCCTGCACACCATCATGGAGCGCGTGCTGGACGAGATCAGCTTCCTGGCGCCTGACCTGCAGAAGGGTCAGAAGACCGCCGAGGGCGTGCTCGACCTGGGTGCGGCGACGAACGAGACCACAGTACCGCTGCCGGTAGTCGAGCGCACGACCGAGCACGGCGTCGAGAAGGTCGTCGTGGTTGACCCATCGTACGTGCAGCAGATGGTCGCGGGCATCGTGAAAAATCAGGACCTGTCGCGCTACATTCTGTAAGTCGCGCTTTGAGCAAGACGAAGGCCGCTCCGAAGGAGCGGCCTTCGTGTTCCGACCAGAAACTTAGTTGAAAATGACGCCCACTGTCTCATCCGAGACCAGCGAAACAGTACACGTGTTCGGGCCATTCGCAGTTACAGGGGAAATCTGTGTGCAATTGACCGACCAGCCCCCAAAGTTGGCGCCTGTAGCCGTAAGAGTGACCTGTGTAGCTCGGCCATTGGTAAATGCGGGATAGCTCGCTGTGCATACGGAGCTTCCGCCCACCGGATTGCTCCCGCAGTCGAGCACGTTCGCTGTGCCCGTGGCTGAGGGTGTAGTTACTCGCCAATCGCCGGACCCTAAGCCTTCGTGGTAAACGGTGAGGGTCGAGATGAGTGAGGTCGCCTGAGAGCCCTCAAAGCAGGAGCCCTGAACTGTCGCGGTCGGCATCACGTATGGACACTCGAACTTCGCAGTAGACGTTTGGAGTGTTCCGTCTGTGGGGCTTTTCGCCTCTACTGTGATTACCGTCGAGCCGC
Source organism: Candidatus Dedyshia acidiphila (assembly GCF_051025295.1). Lineage (NCBI taxonomy): Bacteria > Pseudomonadati > Acidobacteriota > Terriglobia > Terriglobales > Acidobacteriaceae > Candidatus Dedyshia > Candidatus Dedyshia acidiphila. The sequence continues at coordinate 125,299 of NZ_JBMGJV010000001.1, forward strand.
TCGCGTAAGCACTCACCACTCCGGCAGTCGCTCCTAAATTGCCGCCGCTGTTTGTGCTTACAGGAAAGTCATTCGGGAAAGAAGAGATCCAGGTCGTCCCCGGCGAGTTAGTAATATCACGGACGTAAGGTGCAGCACTGTAGGTACCGATCGCGAGAAATTGGCCTGTGGCTTGAAGATTGCCGACTGAGATATCACTCGGAATGATCGTGACCGAGACGAGACTGCCGCCCCCGCTTCCTCCGCCTGTGCCACCAACGGTGCCCGTCACCGTCAACTGCGCGCCGGACGTCACCGGCCCATTGAAAGCACTGGCCTCTGCCGTGATGGTCGTGGTGCCCGCAGTGGCAGCGGTCACGAGCCCGGTGCTGCTCACGGTCGCGACGGCCGGATTGCTTGAGGTCCAGCTGACACCCGCCGTTACGAGTCCCGTCGTGGGGTGCTTGGCGTTGCCGAACGTACCCGTGACGGCGAACTGCGTCGTCTGACCGACTGCCAGCTACTGGCTGCCAGGTGAAATCTGGATTGAGTCCAGGCCCGACGGGTTACCGCACCCGACCATCGCAATGCCAAGGCACAGCACCAATGCTGCGCGAACATAGGAACGAACGAACATGGAGGTCTCCTGACCACGCGAGGTGCACACAGGAGCCTCAAGACAGACCGGCTCCTGCGCCTCTGGCGGGGCGCGTCCGGTGCCTCAATTGCAAATACGGGGCCAATGCTCCGACGGCCATCCGGTTTAGATTCAACGCGCTCTGCCCCTCGGACTGGACGCGTGTGTCGCCGGCTGTTTACAGGTTCGGTTCAGGCGCGCGACCGTGTTTACAGCGCGTCCAACCTTGTCACCTTTCCACAGCATCACAAGCGGGCCCTAGACCTACCCCGGCCGTCAAAGCAAGAACGGCCACTCCAAAGGGAGTGACCGTTCTCGCCGCATGCGACGAAGCTGCGTTTAGTAGCGGTAGTGCTCGGGCTTGTACGGACCCTCGACTGGCACGCCGATGTAGTCGGCCTGCTTCTTCGAGAGCTTCGTGAGCTTCACGCCGATCTTCTCGAGGTGCAGCCGCGCGACTTCCTCGTCCAGCTTTTTGGGCAGCGTGTAGACGCCGACCTTGTAGGTGTCGCGGTTTTGCCAGAGGTCGAGCTGCGCCAGTGTCTGGTTGGAGAAGCTGGCCGACATCACGAAGCTCGGATGGCCGGTCGCGCAACCCAGGTTCACCAGGCGGCCCTCGGCGAGCACGAAGATCGCATTGCCGGTCGGGAAGGTGTACTTGTCTACCTGCGGTTTGATATTCAACCGCTCGACACCCTTCGCCGTGTTCAGACGATCCATCTGGATCTCGTTGTCGAAGTGGCCGATGTTGCACACGATCGCCTGATCCTTCATGTGCGCCATGTGCTCGTAGGTGATGATATCCACGTTGCCGGTCGTGGTGACGTAGATGTCGCCGCGGCCCAGCGTGTCCTCGATGGTGGTGACTTCGAAGCCTTCCATCGCTGCCTGCAGCGCGTTGATGGGATCGACTTCGGTGACCACGATGCGAGCGCCCATGCCACGCAGCGAGTGCGCAGAGCCCTTGCCCACATCGCCGTAACCGCAGATGACTGCGACCTTGCCGGCGAGCATGACATCCGTCGCGCGCTTGATGCCGTCCGCCAGCGACTCGCGGCAGCCGTACAGGTTGTCGAACTTCGATTTCGTCACCGAGTCATTGACGTTGATGGCAGGCACTAGCAGCTTGCCCTGCTCGAGCATCTTGTAGAGGCGATGCACGCCAGTCGTCGTCTCTTCGGACACACCGCGCCAGTCCTTGGCCACGCGCGTCCAACGCTGCGGATCCTGCTTCAGCGTCTCCTTCAGCAGGTTCTTGATCACCTGCTCCTCTTCGGAGTCGGCGGGCGCATCGACCCAGCTACGGTCACCCTTCTCGAACTCCACGCCGTTGTGGATCAGCAGCGTTGCATCGCCACCGTCGTCCACGATCAACTGCGGCCCGAGGCCGCCCTTGTGATCGAGCGCCTGCGCGGTGCACCACCAGTACTCTTCGAGCGTCTCGCCCTTCCAGGCAAAGACCGGCACTCCGGCGGCAGCGATCGCAGCGGCGGCATGATCCTGCGTGGAGAAGATGTTGCAGGACGCCCAGCGCACGGAGGCGCCCAGATCGACCAGCGTCTCAATCAGCACGGCCGTCTGGATCGTCATGTGCAGCGAGCCCGTGATGCGCACACCGCTCAGCGGCTTCGACGCCGCGTACTGCGCACGGATCGACATCAGGCCGGGCATCTCCTGCTCGGCGATCGTGATCTCTTTGCGGCCCCAGTCGGCCAGGTTGATATCAGCAACCTTGTAGTCGGAAACCGCGGTCTGCGGGGCAGTCTGTTCGAGAGTCGTTGGCACACTTACTCCTTCAATCAGCAATCTCGCTTGATAGTTAAGAATACCGTGCCAGGCGGCCCGGTTGGAACCATCGAGTGCCGAGTGAGTTACAGCAGGGGCGAACGGCGTGGTTCCCCGGTTGAACGGGCATAAGGCGGACTGACAGGGGTCGCGCTGCTTGGCGGCACGGTACAGACCGCCAGGACTTCATAGTGCCGTGAAAGCAGAAGTTGCATCTCCGGCTCAGCAATGGGGCGATCTCGTCCACATTTCGGTTGCACACCGAACAAGGCGCATTACACTCCGCTCATCTGGAGGTCAGGTACATGGCAGCGACCCCGTCTCTCCCAGTGACTGAATCGCCCGCGCTCTCGCAAGTGGAGCGGGTTGTCGACACATTCATCGAGCCGTCGAAGACCTTTCATGACATCCGGCGCAACCGGAGCTGGTGGCTGCCATTTCTGATTCTCTCGCTGCTGAGCTACTGCTTCATGGGCGTGACGGTGACGCGCGTGGGCTGGCCGACGCTGGCGTCAAACGTCATCAAGAACAATCCGAAGGCCGAAGAGCAGATGGCCCAGAACACGCCAGAGCAGCGCGAGCGCGCCATGAGCATGACGCGGACGTCCATGCAGGTGGCCACCGTCGCCAGCCCGGCGATCATCCTGCTATCGAGCGCGTTCTTTGCCCTGCTGCTGTGGTGCGGCTTCAGCTTCGTGCTGGGCGGCAGCACCGACTTTCGCAGCATGTTCGCGGTCGCGATGTACGCGTGGCTCCCGACTGCCTTCGTCTCGATTTTGGGAATCGTCACCGTGCTCGTGGCCGACCCGCAGGCTTTCAACCTCTCCATGCCCGCGCCGACCAATCTCGGCTACTTCCTGGATCTGGACAGCGCCGCGTGGCTGCGGTCTCTGGCGAGTTCGCTGGATGTGTTCTATCTCTGGGCGTTGGTGCTGGCTGGGTACGGCGGCGCGATCGTCGCACGCGTGAAGCCGATGCGCGGCATCGTCGTGGTGCTGGGCGTCTGGTTCCTCTACGTGCTCGTGAAGGTCGGCATCGCCGCCGCGTTCAGCTAGCGCGCACGAGGCGCGCCAGCTGAGCACTTGCTACAGCGACAGTGCTCTTGCACGGCGGTTCTCGTCCGAGGAATCAGTCGCGATCGTCAACGCCTGTCCCGGGCGTGAAGGAGACACCCCGCAGAACCTCGGCAAACCCAGCCTGCTTCACCGTCTGGAAGCGCTCGCTAAGCGCCACGGTTGCGTCGGTGTTCTCCAGGTCGTCGTCGATCCGAACCAGACGGTTTGGGTCGGCACCCTGATCGCCACTGCCGCTCACCGTGGAGGTGATCGCCCACAGAGTGACGTGGCCATGCTCGACCGTTCCCTCCAGGTTGCGCAGACCTGCTGTCGCGGGAGACCAGGGCAGGTTCGTCGCAGTGTTGCTTGCAGTCGGATAGCCAGGCACCGTGTACGGCGCGCCAAGCTGCAAGCCGGTCTGTAGCGTGTAGGCCAGCTTCCAGGTCTTGCTCGTGCTGTCGAACACCCACTTCTGCAGCCCTGCTGTTGTCTGCGCGGCGGCGTGGGTGTACAGGTCTGCACCGCCGGCGTAGCCGTCGCCCTCATCGGTTACATACAGAGTCTTCGCATCCGCGAACCACAAGGCGAACGGAAACGCGGTCGCCTTCTTGGCGAGCGTGGTCGGAAAGCCGGCCAGGATGCACATGTTCGAAGGCAGACCGGTCGTGGCCAGCGTTGCGGGATCGTAGACCAGCGGCGACGTCGGCAGCGCTGCTCCCTGCACTGGCAGCCCAACTCCGGTCGGGCACGCAGTGCCGGTCGTGTCCACGAAGTACACGGTGTTCACTCCGTTCCCTCCGCTTCCCTTCGTGTAGTGGACGACTCCATCGTGCACCGTGATGCCGCGGAAGTTATCGTCCTTGCCGAGCTTGTCGGCCTTGTCGCCAAGCTGTGTCACGTTGAAGCTTGCAAGCGGCGTCGGTGTTCCCGGATCCTGCGCTACTTCGGGCAGCCGCAGACGATCGATGAACTGAGCACCTGCCCCCAGCACGACACCGGCTGGCTGAGGATTCGCCCCATTGCCCGCATTTCCAGCGGTGTAGAAGAGATCGCCTGTCGTGTTGTTCAAAATGGCGGCGCGGCCATTGTTGCCGCTGTATGCGTTCGTCTCGGTGAAGTGGATCTGGCCGCGCTCATTGATGTCGGCCACCACGCGGTAGTAGGACTCGCCCACCGGATTGGTCGCATCCACCGCGCCGGGCGTGTTCGAATTCGACACGTCGATCGCGTTCACCGGCGCGCGATAGCCCATGAAGCTCAGGTGTCGGCGGTCTGTCGAGAGGTGCAGGGCCAGCTCGGACTTCGATGGGAAGCTGGTGACCATCTGGTCGCGCTGCGGCGTGATACCCCGCTCCAGGCTGTTCGGCACCTCCAGGCTGCCGACCCACCGACCCTCAGGCGTGATCTGGTCCAGATAAATGCGCGAGGTGATGCCGAAGGAGCCGTCATACGCTGCGTTGTTGAAGACGTATGGGTAAGTGCCGTCGTTGATGGCGCCACCCGGTCCGGCGCAGCCGCCCTGGGTGGCGGCACAGCCCGGAGGAAGCACGGTGCCTACCTTGATGTTGGCCGGATCGTTGTCATACACCGAGCGGCTGACCACAAGGTTTCCCGGATGCAGCCGGACTCCATCTTTGTCCTGGTTCGGACCCTCAGCGTGTGCCGGCACAAGCGAACACAACGCGGTGACTGCCAGGACGGCGGTGGCCTGGACCAAACGGCTGCTCTGTGACATGGACGTGAACTCCTCCAAATAGAACGACGGGGAGGAATCTAGCATTCACGTGTGAGCGTCCGGTTACATTCTTGCGCAAGCTCTGAACGCGGCCCTGGGAGGCAGTGAGCCTCCCGGGGCGCCAGTCTTACATCAGGTACTGCTGTGTGGGCTTACCCGGCGTCAACGCACGGCGGCGATCCAGCTCCTTGCGCACCAGGTTGAGTCCATAGATACAAGTTTCAAACTGGTTCGACATCCGCCCGAACAGCGGCGCCTCCTGCGCGTACTCGAACAGGTTGAAGGCAGCCACGATCGAGTAGGAGTCGCGTCCTGCCGCAACCAGGCGTTCGAAGCTGATGGGGCGAGCGCTCACTCCGATCGCCTCCGGGTACATGCCGGCGAAGAACAGCGCATAGTCGCCGATCTGTTTGCGTGCAGAGCGCTCGGCGTCGAACGAGGCAGCGGTGCCGTTCACCGGATCCGCGGCCACCAGCATGGCATCCAGATCCCGCAGCGGCCGGCCCACTTCGTCCCGCAGCGAGTAGATGCGTTCGCTCTCTGTGAAATCGGTGAGCAGGTCGGCGACGTAGCTGGTGATCTCGGCGTCGTCTACTCCGGCGCCTCGGTTGTAGCAGTCCCCTACAAGCTCGTGGAAGAGTGCGCGAAGCATGTGTTCCTGCGGAACCATGGCAGCATCCTTTCAGCGACACAGACAGACAAGCAATGGACCGCGTCCGGTATCCAGAAGTACGACCCCGGTCGGCTGACCTCCTCGTCAGGAGTGCAAACACCGCGGAGTTTCTGCTGGTTTGAACGCGAATGTAGCGTGACAGTTGTGTAAATCCAATAGCACCGAAAGGGCGGCAGATCAGTTTTCTGGCACTCCGGGGAAGCGAGTGCGAAGGTGGCGCCTGGAGCTTCCCAATTTGGCCCCATAGACTACGGGTCATGCGCTCCATCGTCCTTGCAGCTCTCATGTGCACAGCTATTGCGATCTCCCACGCACAGACTCCGCAGCCCCGTACCCTGCAGGCACAGCCCCACCTCGCTCGCGTCCACACTGCCGACGTTGAGCTGGCGACGTTCGGCTACGGCACAGCCCGATCCGGTGTCACGCCCGTCATCGTCGTCAATGGCGGGCCGGGGCTCTCGCATGTCTACCTGCTCCAGAACGATGTCTGGACGCGGCGCATCGCGCAGCACCGGTTAGTCGTCTTCTATGACCAGCGCGGCACCGGCGCATCGCAGCCGGTGAAGGCTGGGGCGTCGCAAGCGATGGACGCGCAGGTGGCCGACCTTGACGCAGTGCGTGCGTCGCTGCGCGTGGACAAGGTCGACGTGGCCGGCGACTCCTATGGCGGCCTGCTCGCCGCCGCCTATGCCGCAGCGCATCCCGAGCACGTGCACGCGCTTATTCTGTCGGACTCGGCCGCGCCGGGGTTCAGCAAGCTGCATCCGCGGCTCGACGAGGTCTTCCCCGACGTGATCGCGCGCACCAAGGAGCAGACCGGCAAGCTGAAGGGCCAGCCGCATGCGCAGGCACGCATCGATGAGCTTGAGTTGGTGGCACACTTCCGGATGATCTTCTACTCGCAGGAGCTATGCGATCGCTACCTCGCGAACGCGCACGACCTCGGGCTCGCGCAGGGCACCGGCGACGCTGTGTCGAAGGCGATCGAGAAGCTCGACCTGACGCCGCAGATGAAGCAGTTTCACTTCCCGACGCTGGTCCTCGAAGGCCGCTACGACATGAACGTCACACCCGATGTGGCATGGTCGGTCGCGCACATGATCCCCGGTGCGCAACTGGTCTGGTTCGAGAAGAGCGGCCATCTGCCGTACTACGAAGAGCCGGACAAGTACACGCGGGTCGTCGAGCACTTTCTCGCGCTTCACGACGGCACAAGGCAGCTCGTCGCAAAGTAGCCGCTACGCAAGAAGGGCCGCCCTCGCGGGCGGCCCTCTTCGTTGTGCGTTAGCTCGCGTTACTTCGCGGCTAGTTCCTTCTGCTCGAGTTGCGACAGCCGCTCTGCCAGTAGCTTCTCGAGGTTTTCGAGCGCTTCGGAGAAGCCCTCGATGCCCTCCTTCAGCTTGTCGTGGGCCATGCGGTCTTCCTGGTGCATCTTGTCGAAGGTCGCCTTGTCCATCTGGATCTTCTGCACGTCGGACTGCTTCGCCTTCTCAGGATCGAGCTTGCGCGGCAGCTCGCTGTTATCGCTGTCAAGTTCCGCCAGCAGCTTCGGCGCAATCGTCAGCAGGTCGCAGCCGGCCAGCTCCTTGATCTCACTCGTATTGCGGAAGCTCGCGCCCATCACCTGTGTGTTGTAGCCGAACTTCTTGTAGTAGTTGTAGATCTTCGTGACCGACTGCACGCCGGGGTCGTCGGCGCCCTGGTAGTCCTTGCCGGTGTCCTTCTTGTACCAGTCGAGGATGCGGCCCACGAACGGCGAGATCAGCGTGACCTTTGCCTCGGCGCACGCAATCGCCTGGTGCAGGCCGAATAGCAGCGTCAGGTTGCAGTGGATGCCGTCCTTCTCAAGCTGCTCGGCTGCCTTGATACCTTCCCACGTGGACGCGATCTTGATCAGAATGCGATCGCGCTTCACGCCTTCCTTCTCGTAATCGGCAATGATGCCCCGCGCTATCTCGAGCGTCTTTTCGGTGTCGTAGGAGGCGCGCGCGTCCACTTCAGTCGAGACGCGGCCGGGAACGATCTTCAGGATGCGAATGCCAAACTGCACCGCAAGCTGCTTGAACGCGAGGTTCGCAACGTCCTTCTCGTTCGCGCTCTCACCAAGCTGATTGCGCGCGTTCTTCAGCACCTGGTCGACAATCTCGGAGTAGCCCGGCATCTGCGCCGCAGCGGTGATCAGCGAGGGGTTGGTCGTCGAATCCGTCGGCTTGAACTTCTCGATGGAGTGAAAATCGCCGGTATCGGCCACCACAGTGGTCATGCTGCGAAGCTGCTCTAGCACTGTCTTTGCCATGGGGAAACTCCTCGACTCTCTTTCCATTCTATCAACCGGCGGCGACGGCCGCAGCGACTGGATTGCTCAGCACAGCCAGTCCCTCAATCGCGACTTCCACGGTCTCCCCTGGCGCCATGGGACCCACGCCAGCGGGGGTGCCAGTCGGTATGAGGTCGCCGGGAAAGAGCGTCATCACAGATGTGATGTAGGTGAGTAGCCGCTCGATACCGAAGAGGAAGTCCCGGGTCGCGCCGGACTGACGCTTCTCTCCTCGAAGCCGCGTCTCAAGCTGCACACCCGCGAACGGATCGATTTCATCCGAAACCAGTGGCCCGCACGGGCAGAAGGTGTCGAACCCCTTCGCGCGCGCCCACTGGTCGTCCTTCTTCTGCAGATCGCGCGCGGTTACGTCATTCACGATCGTGTACCCGCGGATGGCCGAACGCACCTCGGCTGCAGAGTGCAGATGGCGCGACTCTCGTCCGATCACGATTGCGAGCTCGCCTTCGAAGTCGACGCGGCTGGACTGCGGCGGCAGCAGAATGGTGGCTCCCGGCGCGAGCAGCGACGACGGCGGCTTGAAGAAGATCAGCGGCTCCGGCGGCGGCTCGTTGCCAAGCTCGGCCGCATGGTCGCGATAGTTGCGGCCGATGCAGATGATCTTCGAGGGCTCCACTGGCGGCAGCAGCGTCGCGCGCTCGAGCGAGATCGCGGAGAACGGCTCCGCATGGTCATAGGCGACCTGCGATTCCGTAGGCGGCGGGATCAGCTCCGTGGCCCAGAGCGCACCCTCACGCTCGGCAACGGCGGCATAGCGGGGTCCATTCGATGTCTGGAGGCGGCAGTAACGCATGCTGGGTATCTCCTGGTGAGGCTAGGGCTGGAGCTGCTCTTCAATCTCTGCGGAGCGCGCGCTCTCGTTGCCGGCCTGGTCGACCGCGCTGACTGAGTAGAAGTAGCGCGCGCCCGGCGTCCCCGTGTCATCGCGCCAAGACGGCGTGGGGACCGGCTTCCCTGCCGGGCTGATGCGCGCAGGCGTGCCGCTCTCACTGCGGCGGTACACGATGTAACCCGCTAGGCCAGGGTCTGCTTCGGCGCTCCACGACAGGTCGATGGCGTGTGCCGGAGTGTCGACAGCCGACACGAGACCAGAGGGCACGGGCGGTGGAAAGACATCCTTGTAGTCAATCAAGATCGCCGGCGTGGGCGCAGTAAACATCTCGAGCGTGTGCTCGGCCAGCGTCACCGTCGTGAAGCGCTGGGCGGTGTAGCGGTAGCTCGAGCCGAAGTGCACGGTACGGTCCAGCGCCGCGGCGGACACACCCTCGCGCACCTCGAGCTTCTGCTCCGGGGATTCGGGAACTGTCGTGCGATCCGAGCTGGGAGCCTCCGGAGCGCCGGCGCGCACGCGATCGAAGCGTACGAAGGTCGGCACAGGCGAGTTGATCGACTGCCAGCGAAGCACGACGCCAGCGCCCTGCGGAACGACAGCGAAGCCCTGGACCGGCGCCGGTCCGGAGCCGGCCGCGGCATAGGCCACGACCGCGTCCGGAGCGGCCCTGCCGGCACTGTTCAGGATGTCCACGCGATAAGTAAGAAGCTGCACGGGACCCTGCGCGAGAGCCGCGGGCAGCGGATCTTCAATCTCTGCTGTCTTTTGCTGGAGGGCAAGCGGCACGGTCAGCACAGCCTGGCACGGTGCAGCGGCGACGGTGCGGCAGACCTGGGCACGGATCGCTCCCACGATCGGCAGCCGGTCAGTCGTCTTCTCAGGCAGGTCGAAGCTCAGCCGGACACGGTCGCCGACCCGCTCGGCGGTGAGCGAGCGCAAGGGCTGCGGCAGATTGAGCGTGGGTGGCTGGGGTGCAGCGGGGGCGCCACAGCCCTGAACAAGCAGCAGGAGCAGCAGCGCGAAGGAGGCTGCGCAGAGGTGTGGCGTCCTGCTCGTCTCCGCCGCCTCGCACTCCCTCATCGAGGCTTAGGGTAGCAGAGCGGCAGGCTAGATCGTCTCGCTTAGATCATCTCGGCGATCGCCTGTTCCAGCCGCTCGTGGCTGAACTGAAAGCCTGCGGCACGCAAACGCTCCGGAATCGCACGCGTGCTGGCGAGTACGGATTCGCTGGCCATCTCGCCGAAGGCGGCGCGCAAGGCGAAGGCCGGGACGTGCAGAAAGGCGGGCCGGTGCAGCACGCGCCCCAGTGTGTAGGTGAACTCCGCATTGGTGACCGGGAAGGGCGACGTCGCATTGCAGGGACCGGAGAGCGACGACTCGACGATGGCGAACTGGATGGCCGCGACGACGTCGTCCAGCGACACCCAGCTCATCCACTGGTGTCCGCTGCCCAGCCGCCCACCAAGGCCGACGCGAAAGACCGGGAGCATGCGCGGCAGTGCGCCGCCGCGGGCCGTCAGCACCACGCTGAATCGCATCTGCACCACGCGCGGAGCCAGCGGTGCAGTGGCTGCCTCCCATGCCTGGCACACCTCCGCGAGGAACCCCTGCCCGGGCGGAGAGTTCTCCGTCAGCTCCTCGTTGCGGCGGTCGCCGTAATAGCCCGTTGCGGATGCGGCCACGACGATAGAGGGCGGATCGGCGAGCCCCGCGAAGACACGGCCGAGTGCCGCAGACGAATCCACGCGGCTGGCGAGAATCGTTCTCTTGTAGGAAGGAGTCCAGCGATGCCCGGCGACGTTCGCACCCGAGAGATGCACAGCTGCAGCGCAGCCTTCGATGGCGCCGCGGTCGCTGACGGGCTCCGCGGCTTCGGGGTGCCACTCGATCTCCTGGACGGGATCCTCGGGGCGCGATTTTGCGGCCCGGCGGACCAGCAGAGCCACTTGGTAGCCGTCCCGGACGAGCGCCTGCGTCAGCGCCCGGCCGATCAAACCTGTTCCTCCGCTCAACAAGACTTTCACTGTCATCAATATTTAGAGTCGGCGTTGTTTGCCCGTTTTCCCCTTACAAAGTCGTTGGATGCGCTCATCAGAACCAGCCCTGCGGTGTTGATGACACTTCCAGGACCTATGGAATGTTGTGATTACGTGGCTGAGCGCTCCCACGCCCTGGCGCAAACTTAGCTCTAACGAACTATCAACAACGCGAATAGTACGTCCCGAGAGGCGGAAATTTCACCATGCAGACAGCAGCACAGCGCAAAGAGAAGGCAGTCAAGCCGATCGAGACTGCCAGTGAGGCAACGGGAGCCGAGCTCGCTCCCTCCGAGGTGGACGGCCCCAGTGCCGAAGCCGTGATCGTCGAGAAACGCATCGGCGAACGCATCAAACGGCTGCGCCTGAAAAAATCGATGGGCCTGGTCGAGCTGGGCAAGCACACCGGATTGTCCGCGAGCTTCCTGTCGCAGCTCGAGACCGGCCGCGTGGTGCCGACGCTGCGCAACCTGGCGCGCATCGCCATGGTGTTCAGCAAGGACCTGTCCTACTTCTTCGAGTCGGAGCCGGTTTCGCTGTTCCGGGTGCACCGCAAGAGCGAGCGCGTCCGCCTGCCACAGACCGGTGTCGACGACCCAACCTACTTCTTCGAGAGCATGGGCTACCAGGTGCCGGACCGGCAGCTGGACCCCTACTACGCCGAGTTCCTGCCCCAAAAGCGGGCACAGGACATCCGCCCTCACGTACATCCGGGGTACGAGTTCCTGTACGTGCTCGACGGTGAGCTCGAAGTGAAGCACGGCGAGGTCTGCCAGGTGCTGACTAACGGCGACGGTGTCTACTTCGACGCCAGCACGCCGCACAGCTATCGGTGCGTCAGCAAGACGCCCTCGACGGCAATCATCGTGACCATGCACCAGCAGCCCGCAGCACAGCCGGCCTACAATCTGCGGCCGATGGGCGCGCCGCTTGGTATGCGGCCGGCGCTCAAACCCGTCGGACTGCGTCCGTCGGTGCCCGGCGCAGCCGTTCGCGCCTCGGCGCCCGCAGCGGCCGCCGAAAAGCTGTAGCCACTCCGATTCACTTGCAACAACAGAAGACCCGCCGCAAGGCGGGTCTTCTGTTTGGCGTTCAGCCGAACGTCAGTGAAAGCTCAGTCCGGGAAAAAGTATTCCTCCACCGCCAGCCAGTTCGCGACCCGCAGCGGTGCGGCGAGCTTCGCGTTGTGCGCCGCGGTGAAGAGGAGTCCGGTGCCCTGGAAGCGTTGGAAGTGTCGCGGCATGTCATCGATCAGGTAGTCGGCATGCAGAATGCTCTTGTCGCCGCAGAAGACAAAGCGCGTCGGATGCAGGAACGGAAAGTGGCGCAGCAGCCACTGATACTTGGGGCCGAAGGAGCGGGGAAACTCCATGGCCGCGGTCGCGATGAAGATCTCGTGATGCCGGGAGAGCCGTTCGAGCACGCGCTGGCTGTCCCGGATCACCTCGAGGTCGTCGAAGAAGTCGTCCGTCTGTAGGTACGCCATCACGCGATCCTGGCGGCTGGGCGGCAGCATCTCAACCATCCAGTGGCCCCACATCTCGGCCACGGTGAGCGACTCACCGAACTCGGCGTTGTAGCGCCGGATGAGCTCGCCGAGCGCGTCGGCCAGCACCTCATCCATGTCCACTGCGATACGCGCGCCGTGCGCCGGGGACTTGCGCTTCATGCGGTCTGCGAATGCGGCGGCACGCCGGCGGGGCGGCCGGTCTCGATCTGCGGCTCGCGGCGATTGTCCACATAAAGGATGCGGCCACAGCTCTCGCATTTCATCCGCTGGCCATCGCGCAACTGGTTCCACAACTGCGGGCGAATCCCCATCTGGCAGCCGGTGCAGCGCTCATCGCGCGCGCGGGCCAGTGCGGTGCCGCGCGAGGCGGCGATGCGGTCGTACTCAGCCAGGGTCGACTCCTCGATCAGCGGGCGCAGCGCCATGCGCTCATCCTGCCACTTCGCGAGATCCGCCTGCTCGAGCGCGGTGCTGCGCACGGCGGCGGTGCGCTCGTGCTCCAGGCCTGCGGTCTTCTGCGCATGCAGTGCGCGGGCGGCGACGAGCTTGCGCTCGATCTCGTCGGAGCGCTCCATGCTCTCCAGTTCGCCATCCTCGATGCGCAGGATCTCCTGCTCGGCAAAGCTGATCTGGTGCTCCAGGGCGGTGGCCTGCGCCTGGTTCTGCACCACGTTGAGCTGCTGGCGAGACTTCGCAATCTTCGCCTGCTGATCCTTCAGGTCGCTCTCCGCGCGGCGGCGCAACGCCTCTTCTTCGCGCTGCTGCTGCTCGAGCGCGGTCACGATGCGCTGCTGCGCCGCGAGCTCGTCGTCGAGCTGACGCAGGCGCCGCGGCGTGGCCTCGAGCGAGGTGCGCAGTTGCCGGATCTCTCCGTCCAACTGCTGCAAACGAATCAGGTTTTCGAGCGCCGCGTCCATCGTTGGGACCCCATCCGGCGAGCGTGCAAAAGACGCTGCGCGTGGCTGGAGTCTACCTCATCCAGCGCGCGCCCGGCGGCCCGGCTGAGCGCGTCAACACAAGCCACCACGGGCGCCAATCAGCCGCGTTCTGCTCCTGTACACTGGGGCGTCATTTCGACCCCCTACCCATCTCAAGCCCCGGAGCACTCAGTTCGTGTCCGACTGTTTCGTCCTGTCTCCCCGACGTTCCCACGTCGCCTTGCTCCTTCTCTTCGGTGTCGCTGCGATCTCGGCGGCTGCGCAGTCCGCGCCTGAGCCCCTCACGGTTTCGGCCATCTTCAGCGACCCGACGCTAACAGCCGAGGCTCCCACGGGGCTGAGCTGGGCGCCGGACGGCACGCGCCTGACCTACATCGACCGGGACGGGAACCTGGCGTCCGTCAACGCCACCGGCACAAGCAGCGTGTTGCTCACGCGGGAGAAGCTGGGCGGCATGCAGCCGGCGGGGCTGGGCGAGCAGGACAAGGATCACCGCAGCCGGTACGACATGGGCGCGTACTTCTGGGCGCCCGACTCACAGCACCTGCTCTTCGATTCGAACGGCGAACTCTACCTTTACACGCTGAAGGACGGCATCGGCGTTTCGCTCGGGCATAGCTCGCCCAGCGGGGCCGACCCCAAGTTCGCGCCGGACGGCTCCGCTGTGAGTTACATCCACGACCACGATCTGTATCTGCGCCGGTTGCCTTATTCGCAGTCGGCGGTGCGGCTGACCACGACGCACGATCCCGCCGTCCTGAATGGCGAGGTGGACTGGGTCTACCTTGAAGAGCTCGAGACGCGCTCGAACTACTTCTGGTCGCCCGATTCAAAAAGCATCGCCTATCTGCAGATGAACGACACTGCCGTGACGCAGTACCCGATCACGGACTGGATACCGACGCATGCGAGCGTCGAGATGCAGCGCTACCCGCAGGCGGGTGATCCCAATCCCAACGTGCGGATCGGCGTCGTCAGCACCGGGTCGGGTCACACCGCGTGGATGAAGGTTCCGCTCGATGCCGGCAACGACTACATCCCGCGATTCGGATGGCTGGACCGCCGCGCTCTTTGGGTAGAGACGCTCACGCGCGATCACAAGCATCGCCGCATCTACTTCGTCGATGTCGCGACGGGCGCAGCGCACAAAGTGCTGGAAGAGTCGGACGATAAGTTCCTCGACCAGGACTACGAGGTTCAGATCAGCGGGTCGAACCTGCTTTGGACAAGCTGGCGCGATGGTCATCGGCAGATCTATGTCTACCGCTTCAACCCGCAGGAGCCATTCGCGGGCGAGCTTACGCTGGAGCGCCAGCTCACAAAGGGCACGGGCGAGGTCTTCGCCATCGCCAGCGTGGACGAGAAGAACAAGCTGGTCTACTACGTCAGCAACGAGGGCGCACCGCGCGACCGGCAGCTCTGGAGCATCCATCTGGACGGCACCGGGCAGCAGCAGTTGTCCAAGACGAGCGGTGCGCACAAGCCGCTGTTCTCGCCCAACTCGCTGCTCTACGCGGATGTGTATTCGAATGCGCAGACTCCGCCATCGGTCGCGATGTGCCGCATGGCCGATGGCGATTGCCAGACCTTCTCGAAGACGACGCCAAACACGAAGTACACCTACGTGAAACCAGTCGAGCTGACGCTGAAGGCGGAGGATGGCACACCGCTCTACGCAAGCCTGGTGCTGCCTGCCGGGCACGACGCAAAGGCGTCGGTGCCGCTGATCAATAACCCGTACGGCGGCCCCGGTGCGCAGACGGTGGAGAACGCCTGGTCACCGCGCACGTCGCTCTTTGACCAGTTGCTGGCGGAACACGGCTTCGCTGTTCTGCACGTGGACAATCGCGGCATGGCCGGCCGTGGGCGCGACTTCGCGCAGGCCTGCTGGCATGACTTCGGCCCGGTGCAGCTCAAGGATCAGCTCAGCGCCATGGACCAGGTGCTGGCCCAGTATCCGCAGCTCGACCCGCAGCGCCAGGGCTGGTGGGGCTGGAGCTGGGGCGGCACCTTCACGCTCTACGCGATGACACACACGGAGCGCTTCAAGGCGGGGGTCGCGGTGGCACCGGTGACGGACTGGCGCAACTACGATTCCATCTACACGGAGCGCTATCTCGGGCTGCCGGCGCAGAATGGCGATCTCTACAAAGACCTGTCGGTCGTCAACTATGCCGACAAGCTCAGCGGACGGCTGCTGCTGGTGCATGGCACCGGCGATGACAACGTCCACATCGCGAACACCGTGCAGTTCGTACAGAAGCTGATTGACGCTCACATGCCCTACGACCTGCAGGTCTATCCGCGCAAGACGCACTCAATCGCCGGCACAGATGCGCGCATCCATCTGTTCACCCGCATCCTGGCGCAGTTTTCCGCTTATCTCGGCGAGCCGCCTGCGCCCAGTCACGGGCAGTAGTTCGCGCGAGAGAGGCCATCGCATGAGCCATCCAGCAGAGAACGACCGCACCGCGGATCTGATCCGCGGTCGCACCGCCCTTGGGGATTTTGAGCTCACCGTGCTGACGGACGGAAGCTACTACCTCGATGGGGGCGCGATGTTCGGCGTCGTGCCCAAGCCGCTATGGGAGAAGCGTGCGCCGGCGGATGCGCAGAACCGCATCCTGCTCGGCACCAATGCTGTCATCGTGCGCACCGGGAAGCACACCGTCGCGATCGAGACCGGCATCGGCAACAAGCTGCCCGAGAAGCTGCGCGGCATCTACGAGGCGAAGGCGCTGCTACCGGAGAGCTTCGCGGCCGCGGGCATTCGGCCCGACGAGGTCGATGTCGTCATCAACAGCCATCTCCACTTCGACCACTGCGGCTGGAACACGACGCGGCTCGACGATGGCCGCATCGTGCCGACCTTTCCGAACGCTCGCTACTTCGCGCATCGTGGCGAAGTGGAGCACGGCCACCGGCAGCTCGAGCGGGATGCGGTCAGCTACATCAGCGCGAACTACGATCCGCTGATCGAGAGCGGGCAGATGACGCTGCTCGATCTGCGGGCCGGCGAAGCGCAGGAGATCGTACCCGGCATCACGGTGGAGCTCTTCCCCGGGCACACGCACCAGCTGATGGCGGTGCATGTCGACTCCGGCGGCCGGCATGCCTGCTACATCAGCGACCTGCTGCCGACCAGCGCGCACCTCGACGTTACGTGGGTAATGGGCTACGACCTGGACCCGCTGCGCTGCATCGAGGAGCGAAAGCGCTTCTACAGCCGCGCTATCCCGGAGCAATGGCTGGTCCTGTTCACCCACGACCACCACACGCCGATGGGCTTTGTGCATTGGAACGAAAAGGGAAAGCCGACGTTCCGCCCGCTTGAGAGCTGATCGCTAACCCCACCTGGGGACTCCAAACGGAGCGGAAACGTGCTCAGGAAAGCTCTCCTGGGTCGCCTCCGAGCCGGCATTCGGCTTGTGCCGTGGTCAAGTGCGCGAATGATTGGCGACGACGGGCTCGTCCGGTGCCGTTACACTGACGGCGATCTCTCGACTGGCTTGCGAGGGCACCGCTCCCGCCTCCCCCAACCTCTGACCGCTGTTCACCCGAGCGCCGGAAGCCGCCAAGAACGAGCATGAGCACGTCGCTGATCGCACCCAGACACCCGGCCGAGGCTTCCGCGGATCCAGCGGCGGATCTGCGCCTGCTCCTCAGCGACCTGCAGTGGCTGGTGGAGCGGCTCGGGCTGAAGGAGCAGAGCCGCGGGCTGTCTCAGACGCTCAAAGCGGCGCAGGACCAGCTTGCCGGACCACGCGCGGTCGCGCTCCTGCTCGCCGAGCGCGCCGATCTCAAGCGGCGCTTTCTTGAGCGACTGCTGGGGCCCGTCCCCGAGTTGCCGGAGTGCATCGATGCGGTGTGCCGGCTTGAGTATGGCCGCGAACCGGAGTGCGTCGTGCAATTGCCCGAGGGGCTGACGGCGGTGCTGCCGCTGCACCAGGTGCGCGAGTTCCTGGAGCGCCGGGGCGCGGATCTGCCGGCGAACGCAACCCGGCTGGCCCACCTGCCCAGCCCGGCGCTCGAACGCGGGCTGGCGGTTGTGGATACGCCCCCGCTCGCCGCCATGAATGCGGAGAGCTTAGCGCCGCTGCTCGAACAGGCCGATGCATGGCTGCTGATCGTCGCGCCCGAGTGCACGCTGCAGCCCGGGACGGAGGCGCTGCTCCGCACGCTTCCCGATCGGGGCGCCCGGCTGGCGATCCTCATCGAGGAGGGTGGCGCGATCAACGCTGCCGCTGCTGTGGCCGCGCGCGAGTCACTGGCGAAGAGGCTCGCCGACTGCGGTCTGGGCGAAGCCAGGTTGACGCCGCTCGACGGCGGGGGGCCGCAGGCAGAGTCGTCTGCAGTCGCAGACCTGCAGGCAAGCCTGGTGGACCGCGGCCGCCAACGCTGGCTTGCGCAGGTGCGTGCCACGATTGGCGAGGCCTTCGAAGAAGTCGAGTCGGTGACTGAGCTTGAAGTGAAGCTCGCCGGGCTGAGCTTGCGTCAGGTTCGGCTGCGCCGCGGGCTGAAGGATCTCGAAGCACTGCGGCTGCGCTTTGCTGAGCTACGTGAGCGTGAGAACGCGCCGGAAGCAGCGACGACTACCGGAACGGCTCCGACAGCCCCTGCGCAGACT
Organism: Candidatus Dedyshia acidiphila; assembly: GCF_051025295.1. NCBI lineage: Bacteria > Pseudomonadati > Acidobacteriota > Terriglobia > Terriglobales > Acidobacteriaceae > Candidatus Dedyshia > Candidatus Dedyshia acidiphila. Next base: position 143,444 of record NZ_JBMGJV010000001.1, read on the forward strand.
GCGTCCGCATCGGTCGAGGTTAGCGGGATGGCCGCCCAGCCGCTGTTTGTCCGCTTTACCGGGAGCGCAGAGCAGAGCGACGCCAGCGCTGAGCGGAGGCCCGGATGGCGCGAGCAGATGCGCCGGGTCGCCGGCATGAAGGTGCGGCTGAGAAGGCGCGAGAGGCGTACAGACCCGCAAGCCCCTGGCCCTGCGGCGTCAGCGGGGATCGCCGACGGCAGCGTCTTCCGGCGCCCGTACAGGTCTCGTGCGGAGGGTGCGCGCAAGACAGACTCCGACGCACCCCGGGTGGGGCATGGCTGGCCGATGCAGGTGCTCGGCGGTGGGCTGACGGTGGGCTTTGTCTGCCTGCTGCTTTGGGCCTTCTGGCCGCACTCGCCCGTCCGCCCCGAAGATGGCGGCCAGTGGAACTACCAGCCGCCCGCACCCGCAGCAGCCGCGCCGGAAGCTGGGGTGCCCGCGCCGCCGGATTCACCGGCGCTCGAGCTGCCACCGGTCGAAGCGGAAACAGAGCCGGCAACCAGTTCTTCGGAGCTTGGGACACGCCCTCTGCTCAAGCCGCGCGCAGCAAGTCGCACTCCGCTCCTCAAGCCCCGGCCCGACGGATTGCGAGCGGGAGCCTCCCGCTCGCACCACCGCCGCGACTTGCTGGGGATCGGCAAGCTCTGGCATTGGGTTCGTCGCGGTCACGATCGCAAACCGTCGGACGAATAGCCTGCTCGGTTATGAGCTGCCGAGCAGGGTCGCGATCTTCGCGCCATCGGGCGAACCCAGCCCTGTACACGCGTCCCACCCCGGGCCGGCCTGGAAGGCACCGTTCGAGCCGCTCGTCACGTCGAAGAAGCCCTGCTCTCCGCTTCCATAGAGTGTTGGGTTGAGGAAGCCCGCCTTGCGGCCAGACTGCTGGTTGACCAAGGCGACAAGGGCCGCCCACAGCGGCGCGACTGCACTGGTGCCGCCGACCACGGACTGCTGCCCATCGACCAGGATCTGGTAGCCGGTCGAAGGCGCGGCATCTCCGGCAACGTCCGGCACACCGCGGCCACCCTGCCCGTTTGCGGGCGCAGGAACGTTGGCGTTGGCCTGCCAGGTGGGTCGTGGAAACGCCGCCGAGACACCGCCCCCGGTCGCTCCCCCGCCCTGCTGCTGGTCGTTCCAGACGGTCTCTTTCGAACGGGCGCCGCCGCTTAAGGTCAGGCTGGTGCCCCCGCACGCGAGCACATGCGGGCTGGATGCCGGGAAGTCGACGTGATTGGCGCCGTCGGTGACGCCGTCCGTCGACCCTGAATCGCCGGAGGCGACGGTGATGGTCACGCCGAGCGCGGCTGCCGTTTGCAGCGTGTTGTCGAACGACGAGATCGCGGCAGCGTCCCAGGTCGACTCCGGACCGCCCCAAGAGATGGAGATCACCGAAGGATTGTTGCTGGTGTCGTGGATAGCGGCCGAGATCGCGTCCTGGAAGCCCTGATTGGTGTTGGGCGCGAAGTAGACGGCGATGCGGGCTCCCGGGGCGATCGCGCCGGCTACCTGGATGTCGAGCGCAACCTCACCATCCGCGCCGTTCGGATCGCCGGGGGCATTGCTGCCACCATCGACCGGCACCGCGACGACGGTTGGCGGGGTGAGGCCGAGCTGACCGAAGTAGGTCTGGATATCGGAATCCTGATAGCCGCCACCGAGTTCAATGAGAGCGATGCATTCCCCCGCCCCCGTGCCCTGCGGGTAGTCGTAGGCGCGGGCGACCTGCGGTGGCGTAAAGCTGGCCGTCGCGGCCGACGGGCCAGCAACGATCTGATCCAGACGGCGCATGTGGGATCGCGCGATCGGTCGCGTGTCGAGGCCCAGCACTGTTTCGATCACGCCCAGCTCCGGCTCTGGCAGCGACAGCGGCCCGCGGAAGGCGTGGAAGCGGCGCCCTTGTGCGGGCGGCGCGGTGTGCTCGAAGTCGACCAGTTGCACACCGAAGGTCTGCTCCAATTGCGACGCGGTGCCACGCAGCCAGACGCGGCGCGCTGCGCGGTCTTCCTGCACCAAGGTGAGCCCGTGGCGCGCGGCGAGCGTGCGCACCTGCTCAAGTGCCGACTCGGGCGCGCCATGCTGGTTGAGATATTCCTGCCGGCTCAGCTGGCGGCCCTCAAGGCCGTTCACATCGAGCGGCTGCGCGCGCTTGAGCACGACCGTGACAGTGATGCGCTGGTCTGGTGCGGTTCTGCCGAGTTCACGGCAGTTGCGCGGCTCCGGGTGTGCGCTCGAAGGCAGCGGGACAAGACGGGCAGAGGACGAGGGACGGTCGGGGGACATGGGGCTCCTTCTCTCGGTGCGTTGGTTCGCTAGCAGAGATGCGGATCGCGGCCTGCGAGCTACCCGGCGCGATCAATGGCCTGTCCGAAGCAGACCAGGTCGCCATCGGGCGCCAGGATCAACAGCTCACGTTGGCCGTAGGGCTTGTCCGCCGGCCCGTGCACATCGCCGGACGGCAGCCGGTCCAGCTTCGGCTTCAGTTCACGGTAGAGCGCATCGAGATCGCGGACGTCAAAGTAATAGCGAAAGTTGCGAATGCCGCGCGGCGACTCTGCCGGGTCGCTGCGACCCCAGATCCGTATGCCGCAACCCTCCCGCTCGAGGTAGGCGTAGTCGTCCCCATGCACCAGCTCCGCAAAGCCAAGCAGGTCGCGAAAGAACGCGACGGCTGCTTCGAATCCGGCGAGCGGCACATGCAGGAAGCCGGTCGTCTGCAGGAAGTTGGGCATCAGTGACGACTCCTTTGCTGGCAGCAAGCGGGTTAGAGCGGGATGTTGCCGTGCTTCTTCGGCGGGTTTTTCTCGCGCTTGCCGTCGAGCATCGCGAGCGCGCGGATCAGTCGCCGGCGCGTTTCGCGCGGACGGATGACCGCGTCGACGTAGCCACGCTCGGCTGCGACGTACGGGTTGGCGAAGCGGCCGCGGAACTCGGCAACGCGCTCCTTGCGGGCGTCGGCCAGCACGGTGGCTTTGCGCTCTTCACTGAGCGGCCCCTCACGAGCTTCCGCATCCTTCAGAGCCTGCGCGAGTTCGCGGCCGTAGACGATGTTCACTGCGCCCTCGGCCCCCATCACGGCGATCTCCGCTGTGGGCCACGCGAAGTTCGCATCCGTGCGCAGGTGCTTTGAGCTCATCACGCAGTACGCGCCGCCATAGGCCTTGCGCGTGATGACCAGCAGCTTGGGGACGGTCGCCTCAGCAAAGGCATAGAGCAGCTTCGCGCCGTGTCGGATGATGCCGTTGTGCTCCTGGTCGGTGCCGGGGAGAAAGCCGGGCACATCCTCCAGCGTGACCAGCGGGATATTGAATGCGTCGCAGAAACGCACGAAGCGCGCGGCCTTCACCGATGCGTTGATATCGAGCACGCCGGCAAGGAATGCGGGTTGATTCGCAACCACGCCGACACTGCGGCCATCGAGGCGCGCGAAGCCGATCACGATGTTGCGCGCGAAGTGCTCCTGGACTTCGAAGAAGTAGCCGTCGTCGACCAGCGTGGTTATGACCTGCTTGATGTCGTAGGGCTGCTGCGGGTCGGCGGGCACAATGGTGTCGAGCGATTCATCCTCGCGGTCGGCGCGATCGTCGGTCGCGCGGCGTGGCGCAGGGTCGAGGTTGTTCGAGGGCAGAAAGCTGAACAGCTCGCGCAGCATGGCGAGGCACTCCTGGTCATCATGCGCCAGAAAGTGAGCGACACCCGAGACCTCGTTGTGCGTCATCGCACCGCCCAGGTCCTCCTTCGAGACCTCCTCATGCGTCACAGTGCGGATGACATCGGGCCCGGTGACGAACATGTGCGCGGTCTTGTCGACCATGAGGATGAAGTCGGTGATCGCGGGCGAGTAGACGGCTCCGCCGGCGCAGGGCCCCATGATGGCCGAGAGCTGCGGCACGAGACCCGACGCCAGCGTGTTGCGTAAGAAGATGTCGGCATAGCCCGCGAGCGAGACGACGCCCTCCTGGATGCGCGCTCCGCCCGAGTCGTTTAGCCCGAGTATGGGGGCACCCACGCGCATGGCAGCGTCCATGATCTTGACGATCTTGGCTGCATTTGCCTCGGAGAGCGAGCCGCCGAAGACAGTAAAATCCTGCGCGTAGACGAAGACTGTGCGGCCGTCAATTGTGCCGTAGCCGGTGACGATTCCGTCGCCCGGGATGCGCTGCTTGTCCATCTCGAAGTCCGTCGCGCGATGTGCAACGAACTCGTCGGTCTCTTCGAAGGAGCCGGGATCGAGCAGCAGCTCAATGCGCTCGCGGGCAGAGAGCTTGCCCGATTTGTGCTGGCGCTCACGCCGGTCTTTGCCGCCGGCATCTTCGGCCTGCGCGTGACGACGTTCCAGTTCTGCAAGGGATTCAGCGTGCGGATGAGCGGCGAGCGTCTGGTCCATGGGAAGGGCCATCATAGAGACTCGCGCGGACACGTGGGAAGGGACTGGCTGGGCAGGGACCGGACAAACGGCGCTAGCGCGGGGGAGTACGCAGCAGCCTAGCGCACGTGGGGCTGGAAGATGTCGTCCTTCTCCCGGCAAGGGGAGCACAGCGCGCTGACGCCGCAGCCGCACAGCAGCGCAGCTCCGAGCGTGACCACCGCGGCCGGTAGATAGGCGAGCGCTTGATGAAGGAAGTGGGCCACAAACGAGAAATTAGTTGTGAACATAATGAATCTCCGCACACCCTTAGACATCAGCGGCGCTCAAGTGGTTTTCCGGGAAAACAAACATAACCCGATTCGCCACTTGACAGCACCCCCTGAACGGGTGGTCCGGCGATCTCCCTAGGTTGCACGCGAGAGTAACGGGTGGAAGCCCGGTTTGGGAACTGCGTGGCTCCCCCGCTGTTCCGCGCCGCTGCTCCCTTTTCGGATGAGCAAAACGGCCATTGCTCCTCTGCCAGCAGAGGAGGAGAATCAAAGGCGAAGATGTCACCTCCGCCTTCCATGCCGAACGGGCCATCCGCGCCGGAGTCCGGAGAACCGCGGCTGCGCTGGTTGTTTCTCGACCTGAACTCGTATTTCGCCTCGGTCGAGCAGGAGCTCGAGCCCGCTCTTCGCGGGCGCCCGGTCGCCGTTGTGCCGGTGGTGGCGGACACGACCTGCTGCATCGCGGCCAGCTACGAGGCCAAGGCTTTTGGCGTCAAGACGGGCACGCAGGTGGGCGAGGCCAAACGCATGTGCCCCGGAATCGTGCTGGTGGAGGCGCGGCACGAGCTCTATGTCGAGTACCACAACCGAATCGTTGAAGCGGTCGAGCGGATGGTGCCAGTCACGTCCGTAATGTCGATCGACGAGATGGCGTGCCGGCTGATCGGGCGCGAGCAGCCGCTCCTCGCGGCGCTCGACCTGGCGCAACGGGTAAAGCAGGAGATCCGCACTGCGGTCGGCAGCACGTTGCGGTGCTCGGTCGGCTTGGCGCCCAATCGCTACCTGTCAAAGGTGGCCAGCGACATGGAGAAGCCCGATGGTCTGGTGGCGCTGACGCCCGACATTCTGGAGCCCGCGCTGCTCCGCCTGACACCGCGCGATCTTCCCGGGATCGGACCGCGCATGGAGAAGCGGCTGCACGAGGCCGGGATTCGGACGATGGCGCAGCTCTGGGCGCTGGATCGGGAGGGCATGAACCACCTGTGGGGCGGGATGGGCGGAGAGAAGCTATGGCATTGGCTGCGCGGCGAAGACTTCGAGGACCCGGAGCTCGAGCATGCCAAGTCGATCGGCAACAGCCACGTGCTGTCGCCGGAGCTGCGCACGCTGGACGGCGCATATGCCGTGGTCAGCAAGCTGCTGCACAAGACCGCCATGCGGCTGCGCACGGCGCGGTTGTGGACCAGCAACCTGCGACTGAGCGCGAAGTTTGCCGTGTCAAAGGACGAGGCGGCGAGGCAGCACTACTCCGGCATTCCGCAGCTCTCCTGGTCGCAGAGCACGTCGCTGGTCGAGTGCCAGGACAACCAGACGCTGACCGAAGGCCTGCGCAAGCTGTGGGCCGCGATGCCGAAGGGGCGCAACTACCAGAAGCCGTTCTACGTGGGCGTGTCACTGCACAACCTGGTGCCGGATCACCTGCACACGTTGGACCTGTTCGCCGGGCTCGAGACCGAGGCACGGCGCACCGCTGTCTCGAGCACGATGGACCGGATCAACAAGAAGCACGGAACGACCAAGCTGTTCTTCGCAAGCATGCTGCCGGCGGGCACGGCAGCGCCCACCCGCATCGCGTTCACCAGCATTCCCGACCTGTTCTAGTCGGCACGCAGCGGTATTCTGGCCGCATGAAGACGCTTGCTCATCCTCCAGATCAGCAGGAGATCCGCGCGCGCCTTGCTTCGCTCACGCCTGCGTCAGAACGACTCTGGGGCTCGATGAGCGTGATCCAGATGCTGTGTCACCTTGCTGACAGCTATGAGATTGCGCTGGGCCAGCGCGCTGCGGAGCCGGCACCCGTGCCCGGTGCGCGCCTCGTCAAGCAGATGGCGCTGTGGTCGCCGATGCGCTGGCCGCACGCATTGAAGACGTTGCCGGAGGTGGACGCAAACCGCCCCGGGGCGAAGACGGGCAGCTTTGCCGAGGAGCATGCGCGTTTGCTCAGCCTCATTGAGGAGTTCGCCTCCTTCAGCGAACTGGCCAGCCGGCCGCACCCGATCTTCGGGGCGATGAGCGCGAAGGATTGGCAGCGCTGGGGCTATCTGCATTGCGACCACCACCTGCGGCAATTCGGCGCATGAGCGCTGCGTATCGAGGACGGCTGGCGCCGTCGCCGACCGGGCTGCTGCACCTTGGCCACGCTCGCACATTCTGGATTGCTTCTGAGCGAGCGCGTGCGGCCAACGGCACGCTGGTGCTGCGCGATGAAGATCTGGACACGCAGCGGGCACGGCCGGAGTTTGCCCGGGCGATGATCGAGGACCTGCGCTGGCTGGGTATCGCGTGGCAAGAAGGACCGGATGTGAGCGCGTTGCCAGGCGGCGGTGCGTACGGGCCGTATCGCCAGAGCGAGCGCCCGCAGCATTACCGCGCGGCGTGGGAGCAGTTGCGCGCCCGCGGCTGGATCTATCCGTGCCGCTGCTCCCGTCGCGAGCTGATGGCGGCCGTGAGCGCGCCGCATGAGGACGAGGATGACGAGCCCATATATCCGGGAACATGCAGACCGGGTACCTGCAGGCCGGGCACATGCAGCACGCCAGAGGGTGCGGTTTTGACCGAAGCCCGCGCTGGCGTGACCTGGCGGTTTCGTGTGCCGGATGGCGAGTCGATCGCGTTCGAGGACAGCGGCTCAGGACGCCGCTGCTACACGGCAGGGATGGACTTCGGCGATTTCGCCGTGTGGCGGCGGGACGATGTGCCCGCCTACCAGTTGGCCTGCGTGGTGGACGACGCCGCGATGCGCATCACAGAGGTGGTGCGCGGCGCGGACCTGCTGAAGTCGACCGCGCGGCAATTGCTGCTCTACCGCGCGCTAGGGCTCACGCCACCGGCATGGCACCACTGCGCGCTGCTACGCGACGCGCGGGGACAGCGGCTGGCCAAGCGCACGGACGCCCTGAGCCTGCGGGCGCTGCGAGAACGCGGCCTGCATCCAGAGGAGGTCCGGGCGCTCTGGAAGCAGCGGATGCACGGATGAGCACTTTCAGCGATGATGTCGGTGTGCCGCATCCACGCAGCCTGAGGCCCGCTTAAACATGACACCAACACGGATACACATTGCAGTCGCCGCCCTTGCCGTCGCCGCTCCACTTGCCGCGCAGTCACGGCCGGCGATCACCGGCATCTCGCACATCGCTGTTTACGCCAGCGACCCGGCCGCAGCAGAACACTTCTATGCCGGGGAACTGGGCGCGGCGAAAGAGTCCGACCCGGAAAACCCGCAGGGCACGGTGTACCGGCTGAGCGAGCAGCAGTATGTGGAAGTGCTGCCGCTGCCATCGGGTGCAGGCATCCAGCGTATGGACCATGTCGCCTTCCTGACCGCGAATGCAGCGGCGCTGCACGACTATCTCGGCGCGCACGGCTACAAGGCCACGGAAGCCGTCACTACGGAGACGGACGGCACGAAGCACTTCTTCACCCGTGACCCCGAAGACAATCGCGTCGAGTTCGTGCAGCCTGCGCCGCACACGGTGCAGGCGTTGGCAGAGCTGGTGAGCCCGCGCATTATTCACGTCGGTTACATGGTGAAGAACCGCGCGGCGGAAGACCGTTTCTACCGCGAGCTGCTCGGCTTCCGGCCGTACTGGTATGGCGCGATGAAGCCGGACAAGGTGGACTGGGTGTCGGAGCAGGTGCCGGATGGACACGACTGGCTCGAGTACATGATGGCGGGTCCGGGCTCCGACACGCCGGACGCCGCGAAGGTGGATGCGCGCCAGCTCGGGGTGCTCGATCACGTGTCGCTCGGCGTGCCCAACATGGAGAAGGCGGTGACGGCGCTCTACGCTGACGACCGCATCCGCTTCAGCCCGCGCCACGATGGGCCGCAGATGGGCAAGGACGGCAAGTGGCAGGCGAACCTTTATGACCCGGACGGCACGCGCGTGGAGTTGATGGAGTTCCAGCCGGTGATCAAGCCGTGCTGCTCGTCGTTCACGGCAGAGAGCCCGGCCGAGTAGCCACGATCTAGAACCACGTCTGCGCGCGGTAGCGGCGGTAGTCGTCGCCGAATTCTGCTTCGAGCACCGCTGCTTCGCGTCGCGCGCGCTTCACCTGCATCGGGATGAGAACCAGCAGCACCAGCAGGATCGCCCATGTCCGGGTGAAGAGCGCCATGCCGACAAAGAGCAGCATGCCAAAGCAGTAGATCGGATTGCGCACGCGGCTGTAGAGTCCCGTCGTAACCAGGCGCGTCGCCTTTGCCCGCACGGAGAATGCGCCGCCCAGTTGCACGCGCGCTGCGATCACGCCCAGCAGAGAGATCACGATCAGCACGGCGCCAGCAATGCGCAGCGGAGGCCACGGTCCGCCGCCATACCGCACGGCGAAGAAGATGAACCCGATAGCCAGCAGCAGTGTGGTGAGGATGTTGAACTTCATGCGCGCCGCACCTACGGCGTCGTAACGCCGAGATGGCGCATCCAGAGGGTGGCGAGCTCCGGCCAGTGGGTGATCGGCAGCTTGGTCGGGCGCAGGCCGAAGCCGTGGCCGCCCTCCGCGTACAGGTGCATCTCCGCCGGCACCTTCGCCTGCTTCAGCGCTTCGTAATAGGCCCACGCATTCTCAACCTTTACTGGGTCATCCTCGGCCTGCACGAGAAAGGTTGGCGGCGTCAGGGGCACCGGCTTCACCTCGGGGTGGATCACATGCGTGCCCTCCGACAGATAGCCGGGGTAGATGAGAATCGCGAAGTCTGGCCGCGCACTCTGGCGGTCTGCGGCATCCTGCTCCGGGTAGATCTTGTCCGCAGCATGCGCATCGAGCACTGCGACAAGGTGGCCACCAGCAGAGAAGCCGAGCACGCCGACACGCTTCGAATTGAGCTGCCACTTGTCCGCATTCTGGCGGACCAGCCGCACCGCACGCTGCGCGTCGGCCAAATCCTGCGTGCGCCTCGGAAAGGCACCGCCGTTGGGCACACGGTATTTCACAAGCGCGCAGTTCACGCCGACGCTGTTCAGCCAAGCGCAGACCTCGGTTCCTTCGAGATCGTAGGCGAGGATGTTGTAGCCGCCCCCGGGGAAGACGACGACGGTGGCACCAGTGTTCTTGCCGGACGGCGCTGGGTAAAGCGTCAGCGTGGGCTGGCTGACGAAGCCGAGCCGCTGCAGCGGACGACCCGCGATCTGCTCATCCGTTGGCTTTGTTGTGTCGTGCTCCTGCTGGTTGGCGGGCACGTTCGGCGCGCCAGGCGGACGGCCGGGCCACAAGGGCATCGGCTTCTGCGCAACAGCGGGTAGGACAGATGAGAGGAGAAGAGCAGCGAGGAGGATTCGCACGCGAGGAGTGTACCGCGCTGCGCGCTAGTAAAGCAGATAGTGCGAGCGCCGCTCGATAAAGCGGTCAATATCCGCGCGCCAGTCCCCCGCAATGCGCTGCGGATCTTCACCCGAGCGAAGCGCGTCCAACACGGCGCGATTCACCAGCAGGCGATCGATCTGATCCAGCTTGTATTGCGTGGGATAGAGTTGCCAGAGTCCGGCAGCAATTTCAAGGCCGAGCTCCGGGGCATCAAGCGCATTGCGGTCTGTGACGACGAGCGAAACGCCATGACACAATGTGCCGGCATACGGATAAGGCGCGACGGGCGTGAACGTGACTGGCACAAAGCGCACGCCTGGCAGGAGCCGCGCATTGAGGGTGCGCGCAAGCTCCGCCTCGGCGATCCAGGGCGCACCGATGACTTCGAACGGCGTGTCCGTGCCGCGGCCGACGGAGATGTTCGACGTCTCGATCAGGCCCATGCCGGGGTAGAGTGTCGCGGCGCGCAGGCTGCGCAGGTTGGGGGATGGATTGACCCACGTCAGGCCGGTCGAGTCGAACCAGTCGCCACGCTGCCAGCCGCGCATTGCAACTACGGTGAGTGCCGCGTGCAACGAGCGCTCGCCATCGTAGAGGCGCGCCAGTTCACCGATTGTCATGCCGTGGCGAACGGGCATCGGCAGAAGGTCGGTGTAGCTCTCGCGACCCGCGTCGCTGACCGGCCCCTGCACGAAGCTGCCGGTCACCGGATCGGGGCGATCAAGCACGACAACGTCCACGCCAGCCTTGGTGGCCTCCTCGAGCATGGCGCCCATTGCGGATTCGTAGGTCCAGTAGCGAACACCCGCGTCGGCCAGGTCAATGATGACGGCGTCGAGCTGGTGGAGTGACGCCTGCGACGGCCGGCGCTGCGCATCGGCGGCGCCGTAGAGGCTGATGACAGGTAGATTTGTCGCTGTGTCGGTGCTGTTTGCAATCGCTGCGATGTCCTGTACACCGGCGATGCCGTGCTCCGGGCTCCACAGCGTGGTCAGGGTGAGGCGGGGATCGGCGGCGTGGGCATCGCGCGCAAGCACATCGATGGTGCGCCGACCTGCCCGGTCGAGCCCGGTCTGGTTCGTGAGCAGGCCCATCCGCAGGCGGCCACCGTGCTTCTGGGCCAGCCCGGCGAGCGGGGCGAAGCGCTCGGCTTCGAGCACATCGATACCGGTAAACACGTCACCATTCCGAGCAGGCCAGCGGCGTGCGCCGGTGAGCGATTCGTTGTAGCCAGTGAGGGCGAGCGCGGGCTGGTGCGGCTTGATGCCGATGGCCTCGGCCGCAACATCGGCCAGCCGCGCGCGCAGTGCCACGATGCCGTGTCCGCCATCTGGATGGACGGCATTCGCGAGCAGAATCACGTAACTGTCGCTGGTCGGATCGATCCACAGCGATGTACCGGTAAATCCGGTGTGGCCAAACGAGCCGACGGGAAACAGCGTGCCGCGGTTCGAAGAGAAAGGCGAATCGATGTCCCAGCCGAAGCCGCGGAGAGACGTGCCGGTGGCGGGCTGCTCCGGCTGCGTCATCTTCCTGAGCGTAAGCTGCGTTAGTGGGAAGCGGCTGGGCCGGCCAGCCAGGCGGTCGAGCAGCGCCTGCGCGAAGAGGGAGACGTCGTGGGCTGTGCTGAACACACCCGCATCGCCGGCCACGCCCTCCATCCGCCGCGCCGTCGGGTCGTGCACGAGGCCGCGGAGCATCGCGCCGCGACTGGCTAACGTTTCGTCGTCAGCGACGTATTGCGTGGGTGCGATGCGCGCGCGCCACGCGGCGGGCGGCAGGAAGCGCGTCTCCGTCATGCGGAGCGGGGCGAAGATGTTGCGCTCCGCATAGACCTCGAGCGGTAAGCCAGAGACACGCTCGACCACTGCTGCGAGCGCGAGGTAGTTCTCGTCGCTGTAGCGGAACGCGACACCGGCAGGCCCGGCGGGCGGCGATGTATAGAGCCGGCGCAGTCCTTCGTCGCGCCCCTGCCACGGTGTCGAGAGATCGAGATCCGGCGCAAGCCCGGAATAATGCGTGAGGCACTGCCGGAGTGTGATGTCCTGCTTGCCGGCGGCCGCAAACTCCGGGACGTAGTGCGCGACGGGATCGTCGATGCGTACGCGTCCCTGCTCGTAAAGCTGCATGACCGCAGTGGCGGTGGCGAGCACCTTGGTGAGCGAGGCCATGTCGAAAATGGTGCCCTCGGTCATCCGTTCCTGAGTGGGCTCGAGTGAGCGCATGCCGTACGCGCGATGAAGAACGATGTGGCCGGCGTGACCGATCACGACCACACCACCGGGCAGTTCGTGGTGGGCGATCGCGTCGTTCATCAGCTGATCGATCGCTGCCGTCGACGCAGGCGGCAGCGGAGGCGCCTGTGCCGAGAGGGGCAGCGCAAGCAGCAACGCGAGCAGAGGCGAGAGCACCTTCATGCAGCGAGCTCCTCATGCGGTGGGGGAAGCAGCAGGCTGAGCGTGTAACCCAGGCCGCTCGTGAGCAATGCGCCAATCAGCACATACCAGATGTACGCGACCGCAGGCAGTGCAGCGAAGGGACCAGGTCGTCGCCACAGCAACAGATTCACGGCGAGCCCGATGATCATAGCGATGATCGTGGCGCGCTCGGTTGCGCGCCGCGTCAATGTGCCCAGCAGGAATGCTCCCAGCAGTTCGCCCCAGGTGACGGAGGCGATGGAGAGACCAATCTCGACGACATGTCCACCAGTGCGCGAGAGCAAAGCAAGTCCGAAGAGAATTGCGGCCCACACCGCGGTGAGAATGCGGGAGAGGCGCGTGAGCGTCCGCTCATTCGTGTCCGGACGGAGCGGGAGCCAGAAGTCGACGATCGTCGTGGACGAGAGCGCATTCAGCGCAGCGCTGAGGTTCGACATCGCCGCGGCGAGAATCGCGGCGATCACCAGCCCGGCGAGACCGCGCGGCATCTCGCGCACGATAAAGAGCGGAAACAGCCGGTCCGATGTATGGGCGGTGGCGAGAATGCTTGCGGGGTAGAAGCGCCACAGGCCTGCGCCGATCAGCAGGAACAGCGTGAACTGCACGAACACGATGCCACCGCTGACCAGCAGCGCAGCGCGTGCTGCCCGCAGACTCCGCGCCGCGAGGAGCCGCTGCACCACAAGCTGGTCGGTGCCGTGGCTCGCCATTGTCAGGAAACATCCGCCGAGCAGCCCGCCCCAGAAGGTGTAGGTCTGCGTAATGGAGAGCGCGAAGTGGAACATCGTCATCTTGTGCGCAGCGGCGGCTGCATGGTGAATGGCGGCCCAGCCACCCGGTGTTTTGGCGCCGAGCGTCCATAGCGCAAGAACAGTTCCCGCGAAGTAGATCAGCATCTGCACGACGTCGGTCCAGATCACCGCCGCGAAGCCGCCCTCAAACGTGTAGACCAGCGTGAGCGCAGTGAGCAGCAGGATGGACCATGTGGTGCCCGTGCCGAACGCAACGGTGACAACAATGGATACGGCGAAGATGCGGACGCCTTCAGCGGCGGCGCGTGTCGCAAGAAACAGTCCCGCGGTGAAGCGGTGCATCACGGGGCCGAAGCGCGTACCCATCAACTGATACGCCGTCATGAGCTGGCCTTCGAAGTAGCGCGGCAAGAGCAACACGCAGATGACGACGCGCCCCAGCAGATAGCCGAGCGCGATCTGCAGAAAGCCGAAGTCACCGGTGAAGGCGAGCCCTGGCACGCTGATGATGGTGAGCGTGCTGGTCTCCGCGGCGACGATCGAGAGTGCGATCGCCCACCACGGAATGTTGCTGTCCGCGAGGAAGTAGGAGCGCAGTGAACGATCGCCGCCGCGAAAGCGGAGGCCGAACAGCGTAATGCCGAGGAGGTAGAGCGTGATCGCGACGACATCGATCGAGTGCAGCTCCACGCAGGTTTCTCCTCGGCTGCCGTGTCGTTCCGGCCGTCTAGTGCGGCGTGGTCAGCGTCTTCAGGAAGTCGTAGTAGAAGTCCACGCCGCGTGCGAACGACTCGATGGGCAACCGCTCGTCGCGCCCGTGCGCGCGGGCGTCGCTTGTCTCAAGCGCGATGCCGGAGATCTGGTACGTCGGCATGCCCGCCGCCATGGTGTACACGCCGTCGGACGCGCCGTCCGCCATGGTCGGCACAATCGGCGTGTCCGGCCACATGCGCGGCACGATCTGGTTGAGGGCATGCATCACCTCGGGATTGACAGCTGCGGGAGCGAAGGCGCGGCGATCGGTGCCGCGTTCGTGCACGCCGCCGCCATCATCGACGTAGCTGACCGTGATCTTCGGATTATTCAGCACGCGGATCAGGTCCTGCCGGATGTCTTCCTGTGAGTGGCCGGGCACGATGCGGCAGTTGATGTTCGCTGCCGCGCGCTGCGGTAGCGCGTTGTTCGCGTGACCTGCATCCAGGCGCGTGGCTACGCAGGTGGTGTGCAGGGTGGAGTTGTACTCGGGCACCTGGCTGAGGCGTCGCGCTGCTTCGGCATCGGGCGGCGTGCGCAGCAGAGCGCGCATGTCGTCGGCCGTCTGCCCGGCGAGGATCTTCGACTCTGCCTCGAAATAGGCGCGGGTGACGCCGTTCAGCTCCAGGGGAAAGGTGTAGTGCTGGATGCTCTCGAGCCCATCCGCCAACTGATAGATCGCGTTGTCCGGCACCGGCAGTGAGCTGTGGCCGCCGGGGTTCGTGACGAGCAACTGGTAGTCGGCGTAGAGCTTCTCGCTCGCGTCGACGGAGAAGATGGTCGGCTTGCCGTTGCGCAACTCCACCCCGCCGCCATCGGGGTTCAGAACGTACTCGGCATCGACCAGGTCACGGTGGTTCCTGACCAGCCACTCGACGCCGTTCGACTTGCCGCCCTCTTCATCCGCGGTCAGCGCAAGGATGATGTCGCGGCTGGGCTTGAAGCCTTCCCGGTGGAAGCGAAGCAGCGTCTCGACCAGGATGGCGTCGGAGTTCTTCATGTCCTGCGTGCCGCGACCGTAGTAGTAGCCGTCCTTGGTGACGAATTGGAAGGGGTCGGTGGTCCAGTCCTCGCGGCGTGCCTCGACGACGTCCAGGTGGCCGATCAGCAGGATCGGCTTTGGCCCGCTCGCGCCACGATAGCGGAGGACCAGGTTCTGCTTGCGGTCGTTCGGCCCGAGCAGTTGCATATCGGAAGCCGGAAAACCAGCATCAAGAAAGCGCTGCTGCATGGCTTTCGCGGCAGCCGTGACGCTGCCGACCGAGTCGGTCGTGTTGATCTCGATCAACTGGCGGAAGACGTCAACCGCCTCTTTGTGCGTGTCCTCGGAGCTTTTGGCCGACGCGGCAGCGGATTGGGCGTGGAGAGAACAGCAGACGAACGCGAGAGCACAGGCGGCAGTAGCGAGGCGGCGAGGATTCATCGGGCTTGAGGGTACCAGATGTGGCATGCAGACCTGTCCGACAGCCTGACATGGGTTACGCAAATGGTTACGCATACCGCAGGGAGGATTTCTATCGCGCGCATAAGTGAGGCAAATTTCACCGGCCGCTCGCGGTCCGCATGCCATACTCGGGTTGGCTGCTACGTTCGCACGATTCGTGCGAGCAACTGATGTGAACCGGGCTTGCTGCCGGGTCGAGTCATACAACAGAGGCAACCCAGCGAGCAAGCAACATAGAAGGCTGAAACGGAGTCTTACTGCTGTTGTACCAAGCAGTGCACCCGACCCGAAGAGGCAGGACGAAAAGGCCATGAACACGAAAACGACCCGGTACTCTCTCCAGTTCCGCCCGATCCCGGTAACGCAAACGACAGAAGATGGCTCCATGGAGCTCGAAATCTTCGCCGAGCCGGAAGGTCCCGGCCAGCCGATCCGCGCGCGTGCGCGGCAGTGGCTGCCCGTGTTCGATCGCCTGTGCACCCTGCTCAGCAGTTCGCCCTTCCACCGCAAGGCGATGCACCGCACCTTGCAGGCCGGTGTGCCGATGCAGGTGGTCGATCGGACTGATGGCAGTAAGCTGATGTTCTCTGCGGAGCAGATCGCCGCGCTCACTTTTGAGAAGAGCAGCGCCGCTTAAAAAGTCCCGCACCAAATAGAAAGGGCCGGCTCTGGAGCCGGCCCTTTGCTGCGTCTGGATTACCTACTCGGCTGCGACCAGGTCCATGGAGGCGCCGGTCGGACGCGAACCGACGAATCCGTAGTACGCGATGAAGACGTAGCAGAGCACCGGCAGGATGAAGCCGTGGTGGATGCCGATCTTGTCCATAATCGCGCCCTGCCCGAGCGGGATCAGCGCGCCACCCACGATTGCCTGCACCAGCAGGCCGGAGGCCTTGCCAGTGAGCGGGCCCATGTGCGCCGTACCCAGCGTAAAGATGCTGGGGAACATGATCGAGTTGAAGAGACCGACCAGCAGGATGGACCACATGGCGAAGTGGCCGGAGGTGAGCATAGAGAGCGTGACCAGCAGGCCGGCCGCGACGGCAAAGGCCCCGACCAGCGGCCCCGTGCTGACGCGCTGCAGAACGGCAGAGCCGATGAAGCGGCCGACCATCAGTCCGCCCCAGTAAAAGATGAGGTACGCGTTTGCGCGCTGCGCGGAGAAGCCGCCGATCGCGTGCTGCTCCATGTAGTTCACCAGGCTGCTGCCGATCGCCACCTCAGCGCCGACGTAGGTGAAGATGCCAATTGCGCCGAGCCACACGTGCCGGTGTGACCACACGGTGCCCATCGGGTTTGCAGCGTCGCCTGTGGTGCGGAACTCGCGCGTGGTCTGGATCCGGGGCAGCCGGATCAGGGCGATCGCGATGGCGAGCAGGATCAGCAGAACGCCGATGCCCGCATACGGCATCTTGACGGATGCTGCCTGCTCCACCTTGGACATGTGGGCAAGCTTTTCCGCACTCGCCAGCAGAAAGGCGCTGCCGAACAGGGGCGCGATCACAGTACCCAGCGAGTTGAAGGCTTGCGTCAGATTGAGGCGGCTCGACGCAGTCTGCTGCGGACCGAGCACCGTGACGTACGGATTGGCCGCGACCTGAAGCGCCGTGATCCCGGCAGCGAGCACGATCTCCGCCGCGAGAAAGAAGCCATAAGACTGCGCACTGGCGGCGGGCAGGAACAGGAACACGCCGACTGCCATCACGGCGAGGCCGACCACCATGGTGCGCTTGTAGCCGATCATCTCGATCAGCTTGCCCGCCGGTTGGGCAAAGATGAAGTAGCTGCCGAAGAAGGAGAACTGCACCAGCATGGCCTGGGTGTAGTTCAGGGTGAAGATCTGCTTCAACTGCGGGATGAGTGTGTCATTCAGTGTGGTGAGAAAGCCCCACATGAAGAACAGCGAGGTCACAATCATGAGGGCCCGACTGAAATTCGCGGTGCCGCTCTCTGATACGGAGACTGCCTGTCCTGAAGCGCTGCCTAAAGCCATCGATCTCCCCGAACTGTGCCTGCGAACTGACGAATCTGCGCACGGTCCCGCATCGGAGGCCGTGCCGACCCCGAAACGAAAGCTACCACAAACAGAGCACCCCGGGCCCGGGGCTACTGCTCGTGATAACTGCGCATCAGGCCGCCGTCAATCACGTACGTGGAGCCGGTGACGTAGGCCGCTTCATCCGATGCGAGAAACACTGCCAGCCCTGCGACATCCTCGACCGTGCCCATGCGGCCAAGCGGAATGTTCTCGAGCAGCGCACTCATCTCCTGCTTGTTGTCGAGCAGGTTCTTGTTGATCGGCGTCGCGATGGCACCGGGGGCGATGTTGTTGACCGTGATCTGCTTCGGTCCGAGCTCGACAGCAAGATCGCGCGTCAGCATACGCAGGCCGCCCTTGCTGGCGCAATAGCTCGCGAAGCCGGGAAAGACCATGTCCTCGTGCACGGAGGAGATGTTGATGACGCGCCCAGGCTGCTTTGCGCCAAGCAGACGCTGGACGAAGTACTGGGTCAGAAAGAACGGCCCTTTTAGGTTCACAGCCAGCACCTTGTCATAGTCGGCCTCGGTGACCTCCCAGAAGTCGGCCTTCTTTTCCATCCCAGCGTTGTTCACCAGGACGTCGCAGGCACCGAAGCTCTTCCAGGCGGTATCGATCAGGTTGCGCAGGTCGTCCATACGGGTCACATCCGCCTTGCAGACGACCGCCTGACCACCCGCCTTGACGATCCGGTCGCGCGTCTCGTCCGCACCCTCCGGGTGGCCAACATAGTCGATCACGACACGCGCGCCCTCCTGGGCGTAGCGAATGGCGATGCCCTGCCCGATGCCCGAACTGGAACCGGTGATGACGGCCGTGCGACCTGCGAGACGACTCATGGTGCCTCCTGAGGCTTCGCCTAAGCTCTGCGGAGCGCCCAGTGGTTCGATGCGGGGCAAACGGCGGGGCGCTCAGATTGAGGGCAGCACGGTCGCTTCCCCGGCCAGCTCCGCATTCGGATCGTGCGCCAGCTGGCGAAACAGATCCATGCCGCCGCCAGGCCAGCGCAGCATCACCAGCATGATGCCAAGCGCGACCAGCGGCACCAGCAGCCCGGTTTGCAGCGAGCCTGTGGACGCAGAGATGCGGCCCGTGATCCAGGGGAACAGCGCACTGCCGACCCCGGCCACGGCAAACATCCAGCGCGCCTGGCGTGCGTCGGCCGCCAGCGCCATCAGGATGGAGACGCAGATGGGAAAGATCGGTGCGAAGCAGAGTCCGGCCAGCGCGGCCGAGGCCATCACCGCCGGAAACGGGCGCAGGAGCAATAGTCCGCCAATGCCGGCGAGGCCGCCCGGCAGAGCCAGCACGAGCAGGCGCTCTTCGCGGACCCGCAGCAGCAAGGCGGGCGCGACCGCGCGACCGACCAAAAGTGCCAGCCAGAAGCAGGACGCAGCGAGAGCGGGGGCAGCGGCGCGGTAGCCGAGCCGATGCACGTACGTCAGCACCCAGCCGCTAAGCACGGCCTCTGACCCGCAGTAGAGCAGGACGAAGACGCAGAAGAAGACGACCACCCGCGAGGAACCGGCCATCCGGGAGGGCGAACGCTCGGCAGCGGCGCCGATCCTCTGTACGCCTGGGGAAAAGCGCAGTGCGCCCAGACTGCCGATGAGCGAGCACACGGCCACGCTAGTGAAGAGAGCACGCACACCGCCGCGCAGCAGGATGAACCGGACCACGAACGGCGAGAGCGCGGCGCCGGCGCTCCAGGAAAAGTTGAGCAGGGTGAGCATAGCGGCGCGACGCTCCGGATAGCGTTCACCGGTGAGCAGGCTGTTCGCGGTCATCGCGATGCCAAGCCCGATGCCGAACAGCAGCCCCAGCAAAAAAAGCAGATGCCCATGGCCGAATGCGAGCGCTGCTGCGGTCGCGGCCATGAGGGCCAGTCCCGTTGCCATGGATCGTGGGAAACGGGAGTTCCCGATGAACAGCGGGGCGATCGATGCGCCGGCGAAAAACGCCAGCAGAAGACGGCCGGAGGCGGCGTCATCGAGGTGCCAGGTGCCGGCAAATGCGAGGAGGGCGGCGCCGGGTAGAGTCAGGCCAATACCCGTCAGCGCCTCGATCGCCTGCAAGCCGACAATCGGGCCGGGCGAGTAGGAAGAGGCGGACACGGAGGTTCGGGAGACAGCACTCACGCCAGGGGACGCGTCGACTCCCGTACGATCAGTGTGGGCTCGACCGCTACCTGGTCACCATACTCCTTTTCTCCGCGTATCCGGCTCAGGATGACCCGGGCAGCGGTGCGGCCCAGCTCGTCGAGCGGCTGACGGATGGTGGTCAGGCTAGGCGTGATGAATGCGGCGGCGTGGATGTCATCGAAGCCGAGGACGGAGACGTCGTCGGGCACACGCAGCCCGGCGTCGCGCAGCGCGCGGATCGCGCCGATGGCGGCGATGTCGTTGAAGGAGAAGAGCGCCGTAAAGCGCTTGCCAGCTGTCAGAAGCTGCTTCACCACGGGGTAGCCCAGCTCGGGCGTGGTGAGGTCCTTGTCGAGCTGCACAACGAGCGACGGATCGATGCGCAGGCTCAGGCGTTTGGCTGCGCGCTCGATGCCACGCCAGCGATCCTCCGAGTCCGAGCTGAAGGGCTGCCCGCGCATGAACGCGATGGTGCGGTGGCCCAGCGTGTGCAGGTGCTCGAGGGCCAGCTCTGCTGCGCGCGCCTGGTCGACGATCACATTGGTAACCCCGGGGATGCGCCGGTGCGCGGCCACGCCTACTGCGGGTACCGGGAAGTTGTGCGTGAAGCTGGTATCCACCAGGATCAGAGCCTCGGCGCCGCGCCCGACCAGCAGGCGGGCATACTCCTCCACCAGCTCCGGTTTGTGGCGGTGGTGAGCGGTGAAGTAGAAGTAGCCCTCCTGCACCAGGTGATCGCCGATCCCGCTGAGCACCTGCGTGTGGTAGCCCTCACCGAGCTCGGGCACGAGGATGCCGATGGTGTGCGTCTGGCGATTGCGCAGCGAGCGCGCCAGCAGGCTTGGCTGGTAGTTCAGCTTTTTGGCGGCAGCCTTGATGCGATCCCGTGTGACCTGGGGGATGGAGCGGCCCGGGACATCGTTGAGCACGACCGAGATAGTGGCGGGGCTGAGTCCAAGGTGCTCAGCCAAGATCTTCAGACTGACCGGCTTCTCTCCGTACTGAGTTTCTTTTTTCTTAGGTGCCATTCCTGTTTCGCCCGGCCTCTCTTGCGTGATGGAGATACTATCCGGCGCGATGCGTCTGCGCACCTGGAAAGTATGAAGCGCTGGAGCGGCGGGGTTACCCGGAAACCGTTTTTACCGGGAGCACTGTTATCGGAGAGGTCTTCTCCGCGGGAAGCGCTGTGACGACAGTTACACCCGAAAGAGCCCGGGCGCACCGTTGCGCGGTACTCTTCCGCGGACGTGAGATCTATCTCTCGACGAGCAGGCTTTATTGCGGAACTCTACTTATAGATCAGGCGTACATCGATCGATGTCGACGGGCAAGTAACCGGAATCGTTGCTTTCTCGAAGCCGGGAGCGACCAAAGCGATGCGAGGATTGTTGGCGAAGCCAAACCCCTCCTTGGGCACCAGCAGGAAGTTGCGATCGAGCTTCTTGTTCCCGTTCTCATCGTGCAGCACCACGACGCCGTAGCGGCCAGGCGGCAGATGGTCGAAGCGGGCGGTGCCGTGGTCCCCTTCGATTGGAAACGGACCATGCCGGTACGACTTGTCCACGTTCTCCGGCCAGCCGTCCGGCGTTCGGAAGAGCGCCACACCCAGATCACCGGTGGTGTTACGAAATCCGCTGACGTGGATGGTGAGCGAGCAGTTCCCCGTGCCCGCATCCGCAGCCAGAGCGGAGAAACACGACGCGAGCAACGCGCAGCCGAGCAGCGCTGCGCGCCGCGTGTAGTGAATGTTCAATGAGAGTCTCCTACGGACGGTTGAACGTGCTTCCGCTGGACGGTTGGACGCTCGTTTGGGCGCGAACGTTATGTCCAAAGTGGAAGGACGGACCGATGGACCAGCGTATCGTCCAACTGCCATCGCGCAGGAGGTCATTGAAGATGTGGTAGTAGACGACATCGGTCTGCATCCGGAGCGAGATGTGCTTCGTCGCATTCAGGTCGAGGCCGCCGCCGAACCCGTAGAAGCCCTGCCAGTCCCCCTTGTGGCCGGAGGGAGCCAGCGCAGCCACAACCGCAGTGTTGAGCGGATCGTGCGGCTTTGGGGTGGCAGACTCTCGCACCGCGCCCAGCGCCGGACGCACGAAGAATGTGGCGCGCTCGAAGCGTCGATAGACATACTGCGGGCCCGCGGCGAAGGTCTGGGTCGTGCTGTCCACCGGCACCGCCACCAGCCCGTAAGCGGGGCCGAGTTCGAACTTGAGCGCCTGCTGCAGGTTGGTGGGCAGGTATTGTGGGGTGATGGTGTTGTGCCCGCTGCTGATCGAGTAATCGAATCCCAGCGAGGACCAGGTGCGCCAGTTGTAACCCGCCTGGAAATGGTAGCCGCGCTGCTCGAGATTGCGATGGGGCGTCTCGAGCGTGGTGAAGCCGCTGTAGAGTTCGTATCGGCCAACGTACTGCTGTGCGCGCAGCGTGGGCAGTGCGAACAGCGCGGACATGAGCACGAGTACATAGCGCGACAGGTGCGCCGACAAGAAAGAATTGGTGCGCATGGGGATTGGGCCTCCGGGAGAGGGCTGCGGCCGAGGCGGCGCAGCGGTATATCCATTTCAGGACAGCGGGAAGACTAATCAGCCACAGTGACACTTGGCAATTAAAATCTTACCGACTGGTCAGATAGTCAGCTGCGGCCCGAGGCGCGAGAGAAACGCCATCACGTGCTCGAGGAAGAGCTCCCGCTGCTCGCGATGCGGCGTGTGTCCCAGGCCGGGAAGGATGACCGCCTCGAGGTGCGGCGCGATCGGCCGCAGCGCCTCAACCTGCAGTGCCGTCGCGTACTCATCGCGCTCGCCCTGGAGCAGCAGGATGGGCGTCTCGATTACGGGCAGCACGGCCGCGAGCGGCGCTCGCAAGAGGCTTTCCGACCCGCGGATGCTGAGCCACGCGGCAAACACGCTGTCCGGATCGCGATGATGACGCGCCAGCCGCGAGCGGAAGTCTGTCTCGTGCCAGGCACGCTCCGCAATCGCCATTCCCGCCGCGGCTGCGGGCTCGCCCACCAGGATTGGCGACTCGAGGATCAGCGCACGCGCGGCGTGATGGTGTTGAGCAGCGTGGCCCTCCGCATCCTGGCTCTGTGCAGCTTCGCTCTGTGCTGCATAGATCAGTGCGATCGCCGCGCCTTCGCTGTGACCCAGCAGCACCGGATGCGTGATTCCGAAATGCTGCAGCATGGCCGGCAGCACCTCAAGCGCCTGCTGTTCGTAGTAGCGGCGCGTGCGCGGCTCTGGCGGCCCCTCGGACCAGCCATGCCCGGGGCGCGAATAGACGAGCACCTCGCGGCCCGTCGCGGCAGCAAGCCGCTCCGGGAGATCGCGCCAGTGCGAGATAGAGCCCAGCGCCTCATGCAGCAGCACGATCGGCTCGCGTGCTTCGGTGACGTGCGGCGTTGCGAGATAACGCGCTTCGAGCTCGCGCCCGGCAATGCGCACGCGCTCGATGCTGCCGCTCACAGCCCCCTAGCCCAGAGCACCGTCTTTTCTTCCGCAAACCAGGCCTCGACCTGCTTCGAGTAGCGCGTTTCGAGAGCGCTGCGGCGCAGCTTCATGGTGGGCGTGATCAAGCCGCTCTCCATATCCCACGGCCCGTCCACCAAGGCAAGGAAGCCGAGTCGCTCATGCGGATCGAGCTCTGCGTTCACGCGATCGAGCAGTTGATGCATCTCCGTACCGAACTGGCCGTCGAGAGCGCCGCCCTCGCAGCGCTGACGCGCCTCAGCGGAGAGCACCGCGAGAGCAAAGGGGCGCGGACAGCCGCTGCCCATCACGCAGATCGCTTCGAGCGCGGGATGAATGCTCAGCGCCTTCTCGATCGGTACGGGCGAGACGTACTTTCCCTTGCTGGTTTTGAATTGCTCCTTCACGCGACCGATGATCTTGAGCTGGCCGTCGGGCGCGAGCTCTCCCTTGTCACCCGTGCGCAGGAAGCCGTCGGCTGTGAAGCAGGCGCGGGTCTGCTCATCATCCTTGTAGTAGCCCAGCATGTTCATCGCGCTGCGCATCTGCACTTCATCCTCTTCGGCCAGCCGCACCTCGACCCCGGGCATGGCCGGCCCCACGTAGCCGAGCTGGAAGTCTTCTGGCCGTGGCGCATGCGTCGGGATGCCGGTCTCGGTCAGCCCGTAGCCTTCGACCAACCCTAGCCCGAGCCGCCGGTACCACTTAAGCACTTCGAGCGGCAGCGGCGCCGCGCCGGACGCGGCGAAGCGCACGTGCGCAAGACCAAGCTGGCGCAGGATCTTGCGCTTCACGTAGCTGCCGAGGAGCGGGATGCGCAGTAGTCGATCGAGCTTCGGCTGCGGCACCTTCTCAAGCACGCCCTGGCGGAAGCGCAGCCAGAGTCGGGGCACGGAGAAGAAGAGCGTGGGCCGCGCACGCTTGAGATCTCGAAGAAAGCTCTCCTGCCCAGCGGTGAAGTACACGGTGCAGCCAATGTGCAAGCTGGTGGCTTCGATGATGCCGCGCTCGGCTATATGTGCCAACGGGAGGTACGATATGAACCGCTCATTGCTGTCCATGTTGACCAGCCTGGCGATGCTGTCGCCCATCTGCGGAAAGACTGAGAAACGGTGCATCACCCCCTTGGGGCGGCCCGTGGTGCCGGAGGTGTAGACGATGGTGGCCAACTCGTCGGCGGCGCGCACCGGCGATTCACGGAGCGGCTCGCAGTCCGCGAGGATCTCATCCCAGCGCCGGTCGCAACCGCGGAGCACGTCGCGTGAGGCGTTCGGCATGCCGATACGCAGCACGCCCATGGGCACGCCCTGCTGCATGGCCTCGCGATCGTCCATTGCGCCGAGGAAGCACGCGCTCACCTCCGCATGCGTCAGCAGTTCACGAAGCGAGGCCGCGCGCAGCGACGGATAGAGTGGCACCGTGACCATGCCAGCCATCCAAGAGCCGAGTTCTGCCAGGATCCACCACGCACTGTTGCGCGACAGGATGGCGATGCGAGAGCCGGGCTCGCAACCGCGCGAGCGCAGAAACGTCGCGATCCGACGGGCCTCGTCCATGGCTTCACGCCACGTCCACTGGCGCACGCTGCCATCGGGCAGCGGCTGTACCAAATAAGTCTCGCCGGCTCGGGCGCGCTCCCAGTGGTACGCGCGGCCCAGCGGTAGCAGATCGTCACTCCATTGCGCCATCGAGCTCGCCCCCAACGCCGTGATTGTGCATGGGGTGCCGCGTGCGTCCGCGCCGCGACGGTCCCGGAGAGCAGCTTACGACATGCCCTTCGCTTTCTTAATGGCCTCTGTCAGGGCAGGCACCACTTCGAACAAATCGCCGACGATGCCGTAGTCCGCCACTTCGAAGATGGGCGCGTTCTCGTCCTTGTTGATGGCGACGACCGTCTTCGAGCCCTTCATGCCGACCAGGTGCTGGATCGCGCCCGAGATGCCGACCGCGAGGTAGAGCTTTGGCGAGACCGTCTGGCCGGAGCTGCCGACCTGCCGCTCCATGGGCAGCCAGCCGTTGTCGCAGATCGGTCGTGACGCTGCGAGCTCCCCGCCCAGCGCCGCAGCCAGCTCTTCCATCATCGGCAGATTGTCCTGTTCCTTGATACCGCGGCCGACCGACACAATGATTGGCGCTGCGTTCAGATCGACCGTCTGCGCAGCCTCGCGATACGGCGCCTCTGGGTTCTGCCGGATGGAGGATGTATCGAGTTGCGGTGCGAAGGTTTCGACCGTGGTGCTACCGGCTTCGAGCGCATCAGCGCGAAAGGCGCCGGCCTGCACGGAGACGAAGCACGGACCGCTGCCGGTGTGCCGATAGTCGGCATTCAGCTTGCCCTGGAAGAGCTGGCGGACAAACACGAAGCCGTCACCCTTGCGCGCGAGTCCCACCAGATCCGCCAGCAGCACCTGCCCGAATCGGGTGGCGAGCCGGGGCGCGTAGTCGCGCACTTGGTAGGTGTGCGGGAAGACGACAAAGCTGGGCTCGAGCTTGCGGATGAGCTGCTCGGCTGCGTTCACGTAACCGTCTGCGGTGTATTCCTTGACCAGCGGATGCTCTACGCGCCAGCCGTGCTCGAGTTTCTTTGTTGCGAGCTCGCCTGCGAGCGTGTCGAGACCATCGCCCATCACAGCAGCGATTAGCGGCTCGCCAGACGCGGCTGCGATCTCCTGCCCGGCCGCGAGCGCCTCCCACGACATGCGGTTGAACTCTTTGCCGCCACGATGCTCCAGCATAACCAGAACGCCACTCATAGGACTCGCACCTCAAACTTCAGCTTCTCGACCAACTTGCCCGCGGCCTCACTCGGCGACCCTTCGAGCAGCTGCGTCTCTTTCTTCTTCTCCGGCATGTAGACGCGTTCGAGCACCGCTGTTGCGGCCGCAGCCGTGGGCAGATCGCTCGCGGAGATGCGCTTCACCTCCTTGGTCTTTGCCTTCTTGATGCCCATCAAGGTCGCGTAGCGCAGCTTGCTGATACCGGACTGAATGGTGAGCAGCGCGGGCAAGGGCATGTGGACGTTCTGGTACCAGCCGTCTTCGAGCTCGCGCTTGACGGTCATCGAGCTGCCATCCACGTCGACCTTCATGATGATGGTGGCGTGCGGAATGCCGAGCAGTTCTGCGAGCACGACGCCAGTCTGCCCGAGACCGAGGTCGTCGGATTGCAGGCCGGTCAGGATCAGGTCTGCCTTCTCCTCGCGAATGGCGTCGGCAAGGCGGTGCGCGATGCCCAGCGTGTCGAGCGTGGCCAGGTCATCGCACTCGATGTGGATGGCACGGTCAGCGCCCTTGGCGAGGGCTTCACGGATGGTCTGCGCGCCACGCTCCGGGCCGGCGAGCAGGGCGACCACTTCCCCGCCGTGCTTCTCCTTGAGCTGCAGCGCCTCTTCGAGCGCGTATGCGTCCGGCTCGTTGATCTCAAAACTGAGATCGTCCTCTTCGATCCAGTGCGCGCTCCCATCGATGTGCAGGGTGGAGTCGCGGACCGGCACCTGCTTGATGGCGACGATGATTTTCATGCGTTCTGTGCTCCGGTGGATGCCGCCGCAGCGGACTGGGTTTGCGCAGCGATGGCCTGCGCCGTGATCTGCGCGATGTCGAGCAACTGCGGTGGCGCATCGCTGGTGGCAGCGAGCGCGTCGCGGAACATGGTGTTGCAGAAGGGGCACGCAGCGCCGACGATGCTGGCGCCGGTCGCGGCGAGCTCTTGCGCGCGCACATGGCTGATGCGGGCATCGCCGCCTTCTTCACCGAGGAAGGCCAGGCCGCCACCAGCGCCACAGCAGAAGGAGCGCTCGCGTGCGCGGGGCGGATCGATCACCTTGCCGGCGCGCGCGAGCACCTCGCGCGGCTGATCGTAGGTCCCACGATAGCGGCCCAGGTAGCAGGGATCGTGATAGACGATGCTTGGCGCGTCGGCACCCTCGTCCAGCTTCGGCAACTTGTCTTGGTAGCGCGCCATGAACTCGCTGTGATGCTCGATCTCGGGCGACGCACCGAACTCGCGCCAATCCTTCGCAATCGTGCGCACGCAGTGCGGGCAGATCGTCACAATGCGTGTGACCTTTTGCTGCTTCATGATCTCCAGGTTCTGCTCCGCGAGCTGCTGGAACACCAGATCGTTGCCCAGGCGACGCACCGGATCGCCAGTGCACTTCTCCTTCTTGAGCACGCCATAGCTGGTTCCGAGGTACTGCATCACACGTGCGAATGACGCGATGATCTCGCGCCCCTGCGGATCGTAGGCTCCCATGCAGCCGAGCCACAGGCAGTACTCCTGCGAGCCGTCGAAGATGGGCAGCTCCTGCTTCTTGATGAACTTGTCGCGCTCGGAGGCGCCCATGCCCAGCGCATTGCCATTGCGCTCGAGATTCAGGAAGAGCTTGGTGCCGTGATCGTCCTCATAGGAGCCCGTGTTTACAGCCCCGCGGCGCAGGCCGATGATGATCGGCAGATGCTCGATGCCGACCGGGCACTGGTATTCGCACGCGCCGCAGGTGGTGCACTGGAAGGCCGCCTCCTGCGAGTTGTAGGTGCCGAGCAGCGGCTCCTCTGCATGCGGCCCCAGGTCGTTGAGGTAGCCGCGTACACCCAGAATGATCTGCTTCGGGTTGAGAATCTTGCCCGTGTTCGTGGCCGGGCAGTGCTCGGTGCAGCGGCCGCACTCCACGCAGGAGTAGGCCTGCAGCGAGACCAGCTGCGTGATGTCCTTACCGCTGACCAGACCGAAGTCTTCATCGCCCGCAAGCGGCGGGATTCGGCTGAACTCGCCGCGCGACAGGAAGATCGTCACTGGGCTGAGCACGAGATGCAGGTGCTTCGTGTGCGGGATCAGCGGGAGGAACGAGAGGATGCAGAGCGCGTGCGCCCACCACAGGCCGCGCGCTGTTACCGATGCCGGGTCTACGGTAAAGGCGGCCAGATAGGTGACCATCAGGGCAAAGATCAGAAACGCGATCACGCCCGACTCATAGGACACCTTCTTGCCCAGCCAGATGGGCCGAACAAAGAAGCGGCGCACAAACAGGCCCGCGATCGAGACCGCCACGAGCAGCGCGAAGATCGCAGCAAACCAGAAGTAGAAGCGGCCGACAACACTCTCCGGCGGCAGGAAGCCCAGTCCGAAGCCGGCCGCGAAATGATTGAGCGAGACCAGCGCGAACGCGAGGAAGCCCCAGAACACGAAGGCGTGCGCGAGCCCGGGCAGCGGCCGCTCCTTGATCACCTTCGCCTGGCACAGCACCTCCCAGAAGAAGTCCCACACGCGTCGGCCGACGTGCGAGAGGTGAAAGTCCGGGTCCTTGCGAGCCGTCAGGATGTTGCGCAGCACGCGACTGAAACGGGCGAAGAAGCCGCCCACCGAGAGCAGGATGGCGAGCGCCAGCAGCAGCTTCTCGAGCCCGGTGAACGAGGGCGGCTCCGCATAGTGAAGCGGAAGCACGAGCGCGGCGACTGCGGGGTTCATCATGGCCTGACCTCAAGCGCACCGGATCGGCGGCTGCTTTCACTGCGATGCAGCTGACCTTGGTGTCGCCCGCTCGAAAATTCGCTTGCGCGATGGCGCCGGGTGCGCGTAGAACGGGTACTGCAAATCCTACCGGCGAGTAAGATATCAACCGGGAGTGGCAGTGTCAAACACTGCCGGAGCGCACCGATGGCCAGGCAGTCCGCGGCCCTGCAGCCGCACCGGCGGCTGTTCGCCGACCGCAAGCGCAATCCGGATGGCAAACGCGAAGCCGTACTACGTACCGCTGTGCTCATGTTTCTCGAGCGCTCCTATGCCCGCACGTCGATGAACGACGTGGCCACGCAGTTGAACATCACCAAGCCGGCGCTCTACCACTACTTCCGCAACAAGGAAGAGATCCTGGTCGAGATCTTCCGGCTGGGCACGGACCTGATCGATCGCATGCTGGACGGAATCGAGCAGGAGCAGAAGACCGGACTGGACAAGGTAGCAGACTTCATCGCGGGCTACATACGCATCATCGCTGGTGATTTTGGCCGCGCAGTGATTCGCCTGGATGACGGCGAGCTGTCGCGCAGCGGCCGCAAGCTGGTCCGCTCACGCAAACGCGAGATCGATCACCGCGTGCGTGCACTGATCGAGCGCGGCATCGAGGACGGCTCCATTGCTCCCTGTGACGCGAAGATCTCCGCCTTTATCCTGGCGGGCTCCATCCACGGACTGGCGAGCTGGTATGAGCCGGCCGGGCCTATGGAGTTGACCGCAATCATCGACCAGTACCTGCGCATGCACAGCTCGGGACTGGCAACAGGTTCCCTGCTCTCGCAATCAGCCGCAGCCCGCACCTCGCCGCGCGTCGAGTAGAGCACTCACCACCGATACAGGAGCAGAGGCATGGAAGCCGTCGCCGAACGTCGGAACAACGAACCGCAGGCCTCGAAGCAAACGCCCGCCTCCCCTGGCCGCAGTGCGCCACTGCTGCTGCGCCGGACCGGGGTGCTGGGAGCAGGCACGATGGGCGCACGCATCGCTGCGCATTTGGCGAACGCTGGTATCGACGTGCTGCTGCTCGATCTGCCGTCGACAGATGGAGCCCGCAACCAGATCGCCGACACAGCGGTCGATGCACTGAAGAAGAGCAAGCCTGCTGCGTTCTACGCACCAGCGGCTGCGGCTCGCATCCGCACCGGTAATTTCGATGACGACCTTGCCTCGCTCACCGGCTGCGACTGGATCGTCGAAGCCGTTACGGAAAACCTCGACATCAAGCATAAGCTGCTTGAGCGAGTGGCGCCGCATGTCGCGCCGCACGCGTTCCTGACGACCAACACCAGCGGCATCCCGGTCGGCTCGATCGCCAGCGTGCTGCCGGCCGAGCTGCGGCGCCGGTGGTTTGGCACGCACTTCTTCAACCCGCCACGCTACATGCGGCTGGTCGAGGTCATCCCTGGGCCTGACAGCGATCCCGCATCGCTCGCTTCCCTCTCCGCGTTTCTCGATCAGAACCTCGGCAAAGAGGTGGTGCGCGCACGGGACACGCCCAACTTCATCGCCAACCGCATCGGCACCTTCTTCATCCTCGAAACGCTGCGCGTGATGGAGGAGGAGGGACTGGCTGTCGAAGAGGTCGATGCGCTGACCGGGACAGCGATCGGGCTACCGCGCACGGGTACATTCCGGCTGGCCGACATGGTCGGGCTCGACATCCTGGCGCACGTAGCGCGGAACTTCGCACGTGCCGCCAGCACCGACGCTGGAGGACAGGCCGCGCTGCCCGCGTTCCTCGAGACGATGCTCGAACGCAAGTGGCTGGGTGACAAGACAGGCGGCGGCTTCTACAAGAAGGAACGCGGCGCGGATGGCAAGGATGTTCGCACAGTGCTCGACCTGAAGACGCTCACGTATCAGCCGTCCGCGAAGCCGAAGCTGCCCGCGCTCGACATGGCGAAGACAATCGAGTCGCTGCCAGAGCGCCTGCGCCTGCTGTTATCCGGTGATCAGAAGAAGGACAAAGCCGCGCGCTTTCACTGGAAGCTGCTGACGCGGCTGTGGAACTACACTGCCGATTGCCTGCCCGAGATCGCCGACTCGGCCGCGAGCATCGATGCAGCCATGCGCGCCGGCTACAATTGGCAGCTTGGCCCGTTCGCAATGTGGGATGCAGCCGGTGTGCCGGAGACCGTCGCCCGCATGCAGCAGGCCGGTGAACACGTCAGCCCGGTAGTTGAGCAGATGCTTGCCTCGGGGGCACGCTCCTGGTACACCGACCACGACACGCGCGTGTACAACACCACTACGCGCAGTTACGACTCCATCACACGCCCGGCAGGCCTGGCCCGCATCGCCGCCTTCCGCGTCAGCCACGGTGTGGTCCGCTCGAACCCCGGCGCGTCGCTCATCGATCTCGGCGACGGCGTGGCCGCAATCGAGCTGCACTCAAAGAAGAGTGCGATCGGCGACGACATCATCCGCATGATCACGAAGTCGCTCGACCCCGCGTCTGAGACGGTGCGCGACTTCCGCGCATTCGTCATCGGCAGCGATGGGGAGAACTTCTCCGTCGGCGCGAACCTGATGCAACTGCTGCTGGCTGCGCAGGAGGGCGAGTGGGACGACGTCGACCTGACCATCCGCGCCTTCCAGCGCATGACTCAGTCGATCAAGTTCTGCCCGCGTCCCGTCGTTGTCGCACCGTACGCGCTCTGCCTCGGCGGTGGCACAGAGATCTCGCTGCACGGAGCGCACCGGCAGGCGCACGCAGAGCTCTACATGGGGCTGGTCGAGACAGGTGTGGGGCTCATTCCGGGCGGCGGCGGCACGAAGGAATTTGCGCTGAAGGCGACTGATGCCGCGGCTCGTGCCTTCGGAGATGCGGCGCGCGTTGCGATCTCGACCGAGCTGGTCGACACCATGAAGCAGGCATTTGAAACCATCGCGATGGCGAAGGTTTCAACCTCTGCCGAGGAGGCGCGCACACTGAACCTGCTCACGCCGGAGGATGGCGTCACACTCAACCGCGAGCGGCTGCTGCTCGAGGCCAAAGCCGCGGCGCTCGCGCTGGCCGACGCAGGCTACAGCGCGCCCGCGTGGCGGATGGACATTCCAGCAGCGGGCGAGAGCGTACTCGCGACGCTCAAGCTGGGCGCGTACATCCTCGAGCAATCCGGCTATGCCAGCGCGCACGACATCAAGGTCGCTGGCCACGTCGCGCACATTCTGTGTGGCGGCCGCGTGGCGCCTGGCACACGCGTCACCGAGCAGTACTATCTCGATCTCGAGCGCGAGGCCTTCCTCTCGCTCTGCGGCGAGCGCAAAACGCAGGAGCGCATCGCCTACACGCTGAACAGCGGCAAGCCGCTGCGCAACTAACGAGGACCCCATGCAGGAAGCAGTGATCGTCAGCAGCGTTCGTACCGCCGTCGGCAAGGCAGGCCGTGGCAGTTTGGCAGCAGCCCGCCCCGATGACCTGGCAGCAACAGCTATCGAGGGCGCGTTTGCGCGCGTTCCCGCGCTCGACAAGCGCGAGGTGGAGGACGTCATCATTGGCTGTGCGCACCCGGAGGCGGAGCAGGGCATGAACGTAGCCCGCATCGCGAGCCTTCGCGCCGGTCTGCCGGTCGAAACGTCCGCCATGACAGTCAACCGCTTCTGCGCCTCTGGCCTGCAGGCGATCGCACAAGCCGCCGATCGTATCCGCGGCGGTGGCGCATCGGTTGTGGTTGCGGGCGGCACCGAATCGATGAGCATGATTCCCATGGGCGGCCACAAGATCAGCGCGAACCCCTGGCTGGTCGATCATCTGCCCGCCACGTATCTCTCGATGGGCCTCACCGCGGAGCGTGTCGGCGAACGCTACAGCGTCTCCCGCGAAGATGCCGATGCGTTCGCGCTGAGCAGCCATCGGAAGGCACTGCAGGCCATCGCGGACGGCCACTTCGCTGAAGAGATCGTGCCGTTCGAGTGGACCGAGCGGACGCCGAGGCCGGGCTCGGCCAAGCCAAAGGAGGAGGCGCGCAGCTTCCGCGTTGACGAAGGGCCCCGCGCGGACACGTCGGCCGAAGCACTCGCCAAACTAAAGCCCGCCTTTCACACCAAGGGCACGGTCACGGCGGGCAACTCGTCGCAGACTTCGGATGGCGCAGCAGCCGCGATCGTTATGAGTGCAACGCGCGCGGAGGAGCTCGGCCTGAAGCCCATGGCGCGCTTTGTCGCCTTTGCCACGGCGGGCTGCTCGCCGGAGGTGATGGGCATCGGGCCGGTACACGCGGTGCCTAAGGCGCTGAAGCTCGCCGGCTTGACGCTGGACGACATCGGGCTGGTCGAACTGAACGAGGCCTTCGCGGCGCAGTCGCTCGCGGTCATCCGTGAACTCGGCATCGATCCTGCGCGGGTCAACGTCAACGGCGGCGCGATCGCACTCGGCCATCCGCTGGGCTGCACCGGCGCAAAGCTCACCGCTACCCTGCTGCACGAGATGCAACGGCGCAAGGTTCGCTACGGGCTCGTGACCATGTGCGTCGGCGGCGGTATGGGCGCTGCAGGCATCTTCGAGAACCTGAATTAAGGATCCGCAACAAGATACGTCACCAAGGGAGCGACATGATGGCGACACTGGCAGCACATCCCGAGACAACAGTGAAGGCAGCGGCAGGCGGCAGCTTCCTGATCGAAGAGCGAACACCGGCTGAGGTCTTCACCCCGGAAGATTTCACCGATGAACAGCGGCAGATCGCCGAGACGGCCTCCGAGTTCGCGCAGAAGGAGGTCCTGCCCGTCGCCGACGAGATCGAGGCGAAGGACTACAAGTTGATCCGCAGCTTGCTGGCGAAGGCCGGCGAGCTCGGCCTGATGGCGACCGATGCGCCGGAAGAGTACGGCGGGCTGGCGATGGACAAGGTCACCTCCGCCATCGTGGCGGAGAAGATCTCCGTCCTGGGCAGCTTCGCGACGACCTTCAGTGCGCACGTCGGCATCGGCACGCTGCCGATCATCTGGTACGGCACGGCAGCGCAGAAGGCGAAGTATCTGCCCAAGCTGGTGACTGGCGAATGGGTGGGTGCGTATGCGCTCTCCGAGGCCTCCTCCGGCTCCGATGCGATGAGCCTGCGCACGCGCGGTGTGCTCTCGCCGGATGGCCAGCACTACGTGCTGAATGGCGAAAAGATGTGGATCACCAACGCGGGCTTCGCCGATGTCTACACCGTGTTCGCGAAGATCGATGGTGAGAAGTTCACCGCCTTCCTGATCGAGCGCAACACGCCCGGCTTCTCGATCGGCGCAGAGGAGCACAAGCTCGGCATCCGAGGCTCCTCCACGTGCCCGCTGATCCTGTCGGATTGCAAGGTGCCGGTCGGCAACGTGCTCGGCGAGATCGGCAAAGGCCACCACATCGCGTTCAACATTCTGAACATTGGCCGCTTCAAGCTGGGCGCCAGCGCAATTGGCGGTGCGAAGAACTCGCTCGCCAACGCTGTCCGCTATGCGAAAGAGCGCAAGGCCTTCGGCAAGAGCATCGGTGAGTTTGGGCTGATTCAGCAGAAGCTGGCCGAGAGCGCGACCGGCATCTACGTCGCTGAGAGCATGTGCTACCGCACCATCGGCATGGTCGACGCGGCGCTCGGCTCGCTCGAAGGCGATGAAGCCACGAATGCGCGCGAGATCCAGAAGAAGGTCGAGGAGTACGCCGTCGAGTGCTCCATCCTCAAGGTCTGGGGATCGGAGATGCTCGACCTGGTCGTCGATCACACGCTGCAAATCTATGGCGGCTACGGCTATGTCGAGGAGTATCCGGCCGAACGCGCCTACCGCGACTCTCGCATCAATCGCATCTTCGAGGGCACCAACGAGATCAACCGGCTGATCATCACCGGCTGGCTGATGAAGCGCGCGGCCACCGGCCAACTGCCGCTGCTGAGCGCGATCAAGAAGCTGATGGCTGACGTCATGGAGCCGCCTTCCTTCGATGGTGACGACGACACGAACGATCCGCTGGCAACCGAAGCAGCTCTGCTTGCCAACCTGAAAAAGGCGGCACTCTTCTGTTCTGGTTCTGCCAGCCAGAAATACATGCAGGCGCTTGCGGATCAGCAGGAGGCCATGGGCGACCTGGCCGACATCACAATGGCGGTGTTTGCGCTGGAGTCCGCCTTGCTGCGAGCACGCAAGCTGGGCCGCGCGGCCGGCTCGAAGACCGCGCAGTCCATGGTGAAACTATTCGCGGCGGACGCGCTGACGACCACGGAGAAGGCGGCACGTCGCGTCCTCGCCGCAGTCGCAGAAGGTGACATGCTGCGCACCCAGTTGGCCATCCTGCGCCGCCTGCTGAAGCACACCCCCGAGGACACCATCGCGCTTGGCCGGCAGGTTGCGCAGCGGCAGCTCGACGCGGGCGGTTACCGGCTCTAAACGCACACCATCACTACAGCAGGCCCGGAGTCGCTTTGGCGCCGGGCCTTTTGCTGAGCTTTACGCAACCGATTGACTAAGGACATGCCCGGTTGTTACACCAGTGCTGCCAGCGCTGCCCCAAAGTGCTGCTCAGGAGTCCCGCCGTGAATCGTCGCAGCTTTCTCGATGGCGCTCTCCGCACCACCGCCGCATCGCTCCTGCCACGCTCGCTTGCCCGCGCGGCAGAGGTGGCCACCGTTCCCGGCGAGGTCAGTGCCGAGCGGATCGCGCCGGCACGCTTTCCCGCTGACTTCATTTTCGGCCTGGCTACTTCTGCGTTCCAGGTAGAGGGCGCCTGGAATGAGGACGGCAAAGGCGAGTCGATCTGGGATCGCTTCGCGCACACGACGGGCAAGATCCGCGGCGCGGCAACAGCTGACATCGCGTGTGACCAGTACCATTGGTATCGCGAAGACATCGGCATCCTGCGTCGGCTGAATCAGCGTGGCTACCGCTTCTCGATCTCCTGGCCGCGCATTCAGCCGACGGGCACGGGCGCGCCGAACATGAAGGGGCTCGATCACTACAGCCGCGTCGTGGATGCACTGCTCGAAGCGAATCTGCGGCCGTTCTGCACGCTTTACCACTGGGATCTGCCGCAGGCGCTCGAAGATCGCGGCGGTTGGCCGAACCGCGATCTGGCGGGCTACTTTGCAGAGTACGCGGGCCTGCTCGCGAAGCACCTTGGCGATCGCATCACCGTCTGGGCACCGTTCAATATGCCATGGACCTTCTGCTACCTCGGCTACGGTGTCGGCGTGTTCCCGCCGGCACGCTCCGACTATGGGCTGTTCCTCCGAGCGGCCCACACGGTTGCTCTCGCGCAGAGCGATGCACTCCGCTCGATCAAGGCGGCAAGCCCGCACGCCACAGTGGGCAGCGCCTACGGCATGGCACCCGCCTATCCGAAGACGCAAAGCGTCGCTGACATCGCCGCGACTGCGCGCTATCACGCCATGAACAACGTCTTCTTCCTGCACGCTGCCATGACCGGCGAGTACCCAAGGGCGTTCGCGGGCGAGACGCCGCTCGACCGGATGGGCTTCCAGAGTGGCGACGAGCGGCGGCTCAAGGCACCGCTCGATTGGGTTGGCTTCCACTACTACACGCGTCGCATCGTGTCCGATGCAGACGCTGCGTTTGGCCGTGGACAGTTCGGTACCGAGACGGAGCTCGACGGCGGTGAGGGGCGCGACCCGTATACGCGCTTCCATGCCGAGATGCCGACAGAAGGTCCACTCACCGACGCCGGACTCGAGGTATGGCCGTCCGGTATCTACGATCTCGTGATGCAGATCTCGCGTGAGTACAACCACCCGATGATCGAGATCACCGAAAGCGGCTGTAGCTACCTTGACGGACCGGACGTGCACGGCCGCGTGCCGGATGCGCGGCGCACGGCATTCTTCAGCCAGGTGCTTGCTGAACTCGCGCGTGCTATGCGGGACGGCGCACGTGTGCGCTCATACCACGCGTGGAGCCTGCTCGATAACTTCGAGTGGGCGGACGGCTATAGCCAACGCTACGGACTCACATACGTCGACTTCGGCACGCAGCAGCGCACGATCAAAGACTCTGGCCTTTGGTATGGCCGTGTGGCAGCCGCCCACCATCTCCAGGTCTGAATCTCTGACCCTTAGTTTGTACGCTTTATAGTTACGAGATGACGCGCGTCTTCAGATTGAGCGTGAACGCGTCATCCGGTGTCTTGGTCGTGGAACCATCTTCTGCGGGATGGAACTCGATCCGCAGCGTGGTCGCACTCACGATCACGCGCAGGTAGCCGAAGTGCGTGTCGTCGTAGCTGGCCAGCGTCAGGTCGTTGCCAGCCGCCATCGGCGTCCGGATGGTGGCGCCACTCGGGGCAGGACGCATCTTCACCACGTTGTGTCCGCCCATGCCGGCGACGATGTACGGGATCGTCGTGCCGTTCACCACGCGCGTGTAGCGCTGGTAATTGTGCGAGTGCGCGGACAGCACGACATGGGGCCAGAAGCCGGCACGCGTCGCCGCGTCGTCCATGTCTTTCAGCATGCGCGGGCTGCCGCCGTGATTCACGCCGCCCGTGAACGGCGGATGATGCACCGCGACAAATACTGCGCCGCTGTAGTTCTCGCTCTTGCAGCGCGCAAGTGCCGCCTCAAGAAAAGTGAGCTGGTCGTCGTTGAGAGTGGGGTACGCGCCGCCTTCGGTCGAGATCACGCCGGGATCTTCGAGCGCATTACTATAGAGCCCGATTAGCCGCACGAAAGGCGCCTCGAGCGTGAAGTACACACCGGGCTGGATCATCGCAGTCCGAACAAGATTCGCCGCTTCTGCCGTGTGCACTGCTTGCTCAGAGCAGAAGTTGCGCAGGTAAGCGTCGAGCGTCGGCTCCGGATCCTTTGCGTAGATGACACCATCGTGATTGCCGGCAATTGCGAAGATCGGTGCGGGGTAGTTCCGGTAGGGATCGTAGAACTGATCGTAGTAATACTCGGCTTCGCCAAAGAAGTAGACGACATCTCCGAGGTGGTAGAAGAACGACGGCACATCAGCGGCGTTATCCTCGCCGAAGTCGGCGACCATCTTGTCCGCGACCAGCGACTGCGTATCCGGTCCCTTGACGCTGCCTGTGTCACCCACGGCATGGAAGACGATCTGTCCGGACTTCTGAATCGCGGCGACGCGCGACGCCCCGTTCGATCCCAGCGCGTCGGCCAGCTGAAGAATCGGCTCTGCTGTGTTGCCGCGCGACTTCGGAAATGGCTCGACGGTAGCAATCTGGCGCAGCTTCTGATCTGTGACAGGATCGCGGAAGCTGGTCGGATCGGGCGACGGCGAAGGCTGCGCGAAGGAAGGGTCGCCGCTACTGGGCGTTGCACCTGGATGCCTTTGCTTCGGTGGCTGAGGATGCTTAGGCGTCTTCGCGTGGCCGGGCGTGGGGGACTTCGCCATGGTTGGCTCCTTCTCGGGTATGCCTTCGTATTGTGCCAGCAGTCGATGAAGGCCGCGCGAATCCGCAACGCGCGACCTTCACCACATGCAGGGCTACTGAATGGCGGTCTCCCGGTGCAGCGGCAGGTCGGCCGAGGAGCCACCGACCATAAGCGTGTACTGCCCCGGGACCAGGTGCCAGCCCTTCTGCTCGTCCCAGACGGAGAGGTACTTGGACTCGATCGTGACCTTCACCTCGCGGCTCTCGCCGGGCTTGAGGTCCACCCGCGCCCAGCCGACCAGGCGCTTGGGCGGCTCCTCGGCACCTGCGGGAAGCGCCGCGTAGACCTCGGCGATCTCGACGCCTGCGCGTTGACCTGCATTTGTCACCGTGAAGGTGGCATTGTGATCTGGCCCCTCGCCGAGCCGCAACCCGGAGTAGCGGAAGGTGGTGTAGGACAGTCCGAAGCCGAAGGGGAACAGCACCGGCTTGTGCTCGGCGTCGTACCACTTGTAGCCGACCTTGAGCCCCTCGTCGTAATGCACCTCGAACGATGCCTTGGCGGCCTTCGACTCCTGCGCCGCCTGATTGCTGCGGCCCCCCGGCGGCGGCGTCACAAGTTGCGGATGGGGCAGATCGGCCACGCTGCGGGGGAACGTCATGGGCAGCTTGCCGCTGGGGTTCACATCGCCGAACAGCACATTCGCCACCGCTTCAGCACCGCGGCTGCCGCCATACCAGGCCTCGGCAATGCCCGCGACTTTGTCCGCCCAAGGCATGGTCACGGCCGTGCCCGTCTCGAGCACAACGATGGTGTGCGGATTGGCCTCGGCGACAGCCTCGATCAGCGCCTCCTGCTGGTCGGGCAGCGCGAGGTCCGGCAGGTCCATACCTTCGCTCTCCCATTGGTATGCGAAGACGATCGCCACATCCGCCGACTTCGCGGCCGTGGCTGCGCTCGCCGGATCGCTGCCGCCGTAGTTCACGCTCGCGTTCGGCACCTTCGCCCTGATCGTCTCAAGCGGCGACGTGGGGAACCACACATGCGCCTGCCACTTGGCAGCAGGACGTCCCGGCGGGTCGACCTGGGCT
The DNA here is from genome assembly GCF_051025295.1 of Candidatus Dedyshia acidiphila. Classification (NCBI taxonomy): domain Bacteria; kingdom Pseudomonadati; phylum Acidobacteriota; class Terriglobia; order Terriglobales; family Acidobacteriaceae; genus Candidatus Dedyshia; species Candidatus Dedyshia acidiphila. The sequence goes on from NZ_JBMGJV010000001.1 coordinate 182,368, forward strand.
GAGCCGCCGCCCGAGATCATGCCGCTATCCGCGTTGAGTCCGATCACCGCGATCGACCGCACCTTCGCAGCGTCGAGCGGAAGGATGTTCTGCTGATTCCGGAGCAGCACGATGCTCTGCTCCTCGATGCGCTGCGCCGTCTTCAGGCCGCCTTCGATATCCACGACACTCTTCTGCGCGGGAAAGTCGAAGAGACCGGCAGCAAACTCCGACCGCAGCACGCGCCGCGCATGGTCGTCGATCTCCGCCATCGGCACCTGGCCGCTCTGGGCGGCCTGCTTCAGCTTGTCGCCATAGAAATCATCGAGCGGCTGTTCATTATCGAGTCCGGCAGCCGAGGCCTTCACCGTGCTGTGCGTTGCACCCCAATCGGAGATGACGAAGCCGGGGAACTTCCAGTCATCCTTCAGCACATTGGTGAGCAGGTACTTGTTCTCGCACGCGTAATCACCGTTGACCGAGTTATAGCTGCACATCACGGCGCCGGGCTGGCCGACGTGCACGCCGATCTCGAAGGCCAGCAGGTCACTCTCGCGCATGGCTCGCTTCGAGATGATCGCGTCCACCTCTGTGCGGCCGTTCTCCTGGTCGTTCATCGCGTAGTGCTTGATGTCGCTGATGACGTGCTGCGCGCCTTCGCAGCGGATGCGATTGCCAACCAGCGTGCCAGCCAGCACCGGGTCCTCACCCATGTATTCAAAGGTGCGGCCGTTGCGCGGCTCGCGCGTGATGTTCACGCCGCCACCGAGCGTCATGTTGTAGCCCTGCGCGCGCAGTTCGCGGCCGATCAGCGCACCATAGTCGCAGGCCGCGTCGGGATTCCAGCTGGCAGCCGAGCCCAGGTTCGACGGCAGCGCGGTCGAGTAGCGTCCGTTCTCTGCACTGCTGCGCACGCCATACGCAGCGTCGCTCATCTGGATCGTCGGCACACCAAGCCGCGTGCTGCCAAGCGTGAAGCCAGCACCGCCGTTACCGAGATACGCATTCGGCCGCGGCTTGCCCCATCCGGGCATGCCATTGCCGTGCAGCAGTTCGATCTTTTCGTCGAGCGTCATCTGCTGCAGGACGAGAGCCGCACGGTCATCGGGGGAGAGGCCCGCCTTCATCCAAGCGCGTTCTGGCTGCGCATCGGCCGGTGCCGTGTGACTGTGCTGTGCGAAGAGAGCGTTACCAGAGGAGAGCGCGAGAGTAGCAGCAAGAAGAAGACAGACGTGCTTCATTGTTCGATGTGGACCCTTTCATCCGGCCACCATCATAGCCATCGCGGCGTTGCGGTGGGCCAGGAAATTTATCGCCGCCGTGCCTTCGCAATCGATTGAGTAGGCGGTTGCGATGCCGGCTCAGCCCCTATACCTGCCTGCGGCTCTCGCCGCGAACTCGTCAGCGTCTCTAACTCGTCGAGCGTGCGCGGCCAGTCTTTTCCCAGCAGTCGCGACAGGCTTCGATCCGCAAGAACACGGCCTTCTGTCTGGCACTGCGGACAGTAGTTCGTCTCGTTATCTGCGTAGCGGATGCGCTGCACCGGGGCGGCGCAGCGCGGACAAGGCTTGCCATAACGACCATGCACGGCCATGTCGGGCCGAAACGCCGTCACCTTCTCCGGGAAGCTGCCGGCTGCCTCGCTCGTCAGCCGATCGATCCAGATCTGCATCGTCTCGCGTGTCGCACGGTAGAGCCGCTCCCACTCTTCCGGCGTGAGGCGATGCGTCTGCTGAATCGGAGAGAGCCGCGCCTCATGCAATATCTCGTCCGAATACGCATTGCCAATCCCGCTCAGAATGCGTGGGTCGGTCAGAGCGCGCTTGAGGGTGCGGTTCTCAGCGAGCAGTGCCTCACGGAACTCGTCGAGGTTGGCAGCGAAGATATCGATGCCGCCCGGATCAAGAGCGGATAGCCCCGCCTCTCCGCTCACGACCGAGAGCGATGCCCGACGCTTGCTTCCGGCCTCGGTGAGCACGAGCGAGCCAGTGGCAAAATCGAAGGCCGCAAGCTGATTGCGCCCCGCGAGCCTGGCTCCTGGGGTGCGCCAGTGCAGGCGGCCGGCAATCATCAGGTGGAGCACCAGCCACAGGTCACCGTCGAGGCCGAAGGCGATGCGCTTGCCCACACGACGCAAAGCCTGCACCACTCGCCCTTCGGCGCTCTCGAGCCGCGGCTCAGCCGTGCGCAGCAGGAATGGGCTCGCGACGCGCACATGCTCGAGCGTCTGGCCCAGTACGCGAGGCTCGAGCGCGGCAAGATAAGCAGAGATATCCGGCAGCTCCGGCATGGCAACCGATGCTACGCCACGTGACCCGGAGCCATCCTCATGTCGGGGCTCCGGGTCAAACCGCGGGCTGCCTCGGTGACGGCATGGTCTGCACCCGCGCGGTGCGACGGTGCTCTCCATTCGGATCGGCCCCGTTTGCCCGCGGGAGCGCCTGCTTCCCTTCTCCGGTCAGGCTCACGAAGCGCCGCAAGGCAGCCGACGTACGCCGCCGGTCGCCGGTGGTCAACAGGTCCAGCACCAAGCCATCAAAGAACGCGGTATAGAGGGTGCGTGTAGCCGGATCCCTCTGGTCCATCGGCAGCGAGTCCATCACCACCTTGATCCAGCTTGTCGTCATGCTCTGCAGATGTTTCGAGAGCACGCCGTCGCGATTGGCCAGCGCCTGCACCTCGTAGGCGAGGCGTAGACAGCGCAGGTTCTTCGGCTGCGTCGCCCACAGCCATAGCTCTTCGAACAGGCTGACACCGCGCTCCCGGCGATGGGCCTCGGCCATGGCCTTGAAAGAGGTCTCCAGGCGCCGCTCAAGCTCGTCGAGTGCCTCCGCGATCAGCCGCTCCTTCGACTTGAAATGGAAGATCAACAGACGTGCACTGCTGCCGATGGCGCTGCCCAGCGGGCGTAGTGAGACACCAGCAATTCCATGTTCGAGGAAGTAATCGGTCGCGGCTGCCAAGAGCTGCTCTTTTCGACGTTTCATACGCCCCACCTTCTTGAATCAGCCGTTTCACGAACCCGGCATAGAATCGATCGGAACTTGTGCGCCCGCGGGGTTACGTCCGTAAAGAGTGTTCGGACGATGCCACGGTCGCGAGGCCTGACACGCGCTACAGTGTGTGTGCCTGAAGAGCCCCACATGGCAGCGAAAAGGTCTGCCGGCGATCCAGCCGGCGGCCTGGCTGGCCTGGGCAGTCGGACCGGAGGTAGCCAGCACTGTGACGAGAGGTGCAGGCGGAGTGCGGCGGTGCACGCAACCATATGTCTGACCTCGCGCATCTCAGCGTGGCACGCAGCAGGCATGTCAGCCATCGCCTCTCCCCAGGGGAAGAGACCAGGTTGTTGCACGCGTCTTGCCCAACCGTTAGGACTATGAAGAGCCACACCTTCGTTGCCTCCTCAGCGCAATGCGCAGGTAGCAACATACATGCAGGCAGGTAGCTGTTGAAGGAGACACCCATGAAGCGAACCCGAGCGCGCGCAACCGTCCTGGACGGCATACCCGCGGCGCAGCCCGACGGAAATGGCAATGGCAACGGCACGGGGACGCACCTGGGCAATGGCGGGCCGCCGCAAGGCGCTGAGCTCGACCTGATCCTTGCGAACCTGCAACGGATGCAGGAGGGCGACTTCTCCGTACGCCTGCCCGGCACGTGGACCGGCCTGCACGGCAAGATTGCCGACACCTTCAACGACATCATTGCGGCCAATGAGCAGATGGCGAAGGAACTGCGCCGGGTGGGCGACGCGGTCGGCAAGAAGGGCCGCATTCGCGAGCGCACCAAGTTCCGCGGCACCAGCGGCTCCTGGGGCGAGATGGAGAGCTCGGTCAACGCGCTCGTCGACGATCTGCTGCGCCCGACCACGGAAGTGACCCAGGCTATCGCCGCCGTCGCACGCGGCAACCTGACACAGACAGTGCGGCTCGACGTGGACGGACGGCCGCTTGAAGGCGAGTTCCTGCGCTCGGCCAACATCGTCAACACTATGATTCAGCAGCTGAGCGTGTTCACCTCCGAGGTGACGCGCGTGGCCCGCGAGGTCGGTACGGAAGGCCGGCTGGGCGGACAGGCCACGGTGCCCGGCGTCGCCGGCACTTGGAAGGACCTGACCGACTCCGTCAACTCGATGGCCTCGAACCTCACCGGCCAGGTCCGCAACATCGCCGAAGTAGCCACCGCCGTCGCCAGCGGCGATCTCTCTCGCAAGATCACGGTCGACGTCCGCGGCGAGATTCTGCAGCTCAAGGACGCTATCAATTCCATGGTGGACCAGCTGCGCTCCTTCGCCTCCGAAGTGACGCGCGTGGCCCGCGAGGTCGGTACGGACGGCAAGCTCGGCGGCCAGGCCGTGGTGCCCGGCGTGGCCGGCACCTGGAAGGATCTCACCGACTCGGTCAACGCCATGGCCGGCAACCTGACCGCACAGGTCCGCAACATCGCCGAGGTGACCACCGCTGTGGCCCGCGGCGATCTCTCCCGCAAGATCACCGTCGACGTGAAGGGTGAAATCCTCGAGCTGAAGGAGACCATCAACACGATGGTCGATCAGTTGAACGGCTTCGCTGGCGAGGTCACCCGCGTCGCCCGCGAAGTGGGAACTGAAGGCAAGCTCGGCGGACAGGCCAGCGTGCCCGGCGTCGCCGGCACTTGGAAGGATCTCACCGACAACGTCAACTTCATGGCCTCGAACCTGACGGGTCAGGTTCGCAACATCGCCGAAGTGGCCACTGCCATCGCCAGCGGCGATCTCTCGCGCAAGATCACGGTGGACGTGCGCGGCGAAATCCTGCAGCTCAAGGAAACGCTGAACACGATGGTCGACCAGCTGAACCGCTTCGCGGGCGAAGTCACCCGTGTCGCCCGCGAGGTCGGCACCGAAGGACGACTCGGCGGTCAGGCCAACGTGCCCGGCGTCGCCGGAACGTGGAAGGATCTCACCGATAACGTCAACTTCATGGCCGGCAATCTTACGGGGCAGGTCCGCAACATCGCGGAGGTGACCACCGCTGTGGCCCGCGGCGATCTCTCCCGCAAGATCACCGTGGACGTAAAGGGCGAAATCCTCGAGCTGAAGAACACCATCAACACGATGGTCGATCAGCTCAACGCCTTCGCCGGAGAAGTCACCCGCGTGGCCCGCGAAGTCGGCACCGACGGCAAGCTGGGCGGACAGGCGCGCGTGCCCGGCGTAGCCGGCACGTGGAAGGATTTGACGGACAACGTCAACTTCATGGCCGGCAACCTGACCGGTCAGGTCCGCAACATCGCCGAAGTGGCGACCGCCGTGGCTCGCGGCGATCTCTCCCGCAAGATCACCGTCGATGTGAAGGGCGAAATCCTCGAGTTGAAGGACACCATCAACACGATGGTGGATCAGCTTCGCTCGTTCGCCGGCGAAGTGACGCGCGTGGCCCGCGAGGTCGGCACGGAAGGCAAACTCGGCGGTCAGGCAAGCGTGCCTGGTGTGGCCGGTACGTGGAAGGATCTCACCGACAACGTCAATTCGATGGCCTCGAACCTCACTGGCCAAGTCCGCAACATCGCCGAGGTGGCAACCGCGATCGCCAGCGGCGATCTCTCGCGCAAAATCACAGTGAACGTCAGCGGTGAAATCCTGCTGCTGAAGAACACCATCAACACGATGGTCGACCAGCTCAACGCGTTCGCCGGGGAAGTCACGCGCGTGGCCCGCGAGGTCGGCACCGAAGGACGGCTCGGCGGTCAGGCGAACGTGCCTGGCGTCGCCGGAACGTGGAAGGATCTCACCGACTCCGTGAACTCGATGGCCGGCAATCTGACCGGCCAGGTCCGCAACATCGCCGAGGTGACCACGGCCGTGGCTCGCGGCGATCTCTCACGCAAGATCACCGTCGACGTGAAGGGCGAAATCCTCGAGCTGAAGAACACCATCAACACGATGGTCGATCAGCTCAACGCCTTCGCTGGAGAAGTCACCCGCGTCGCCCGCGAAGTCGGTACGGAAGGCCGCCTTGGCGGTCAGGCCAACGTGCCCGGTGTCGCCGGAACGTGGAAGGACCTCACCGACTCCGTGAACTTCATGGCCTCGAACCTTACAGGCCAGGTACGTAACATCGCCGAGGTCGCGACGGCCATCGCGAACGGCGATCTTTCGAAGAAGATCACGGTGGACGTGCGCGGCGAAATCCTGCAGCTCAAGGAGACGCTGAACACGATGGTAGATCAGCTCCGCTCGTTTGCGGCTGAGGTCACCCGCGTCGCTCGCGAGGTCGCCATCGAAGGACGCCTCGGTGGGCAGGCGAATGTGCCCGACGTCGCCGGCACGTGGAAGGATCTCACCGACTCGGTCAACGCCATGGCCGGCAACCTGACCGCCCAAGTCCGCAACATCGCCGAGGTGACCACCGCTGTGGCCCGCGGCGATCTCTCACGCAAGATCACTGTCGACGTGAAGGGCGAAATCCTCGAGCTGAAGAACACCATCAACACGATGGTCGATCAGCTCAACGCCTTCGCTGCCGAAGTCACCCGCGTCGCCCGCGAGGTCGGTACGGAAGGCAAGCTCGGCGGCCAGGCCAAGGTGTCTGGCGTGGCCGGCACGTGGAAAGATCTCACCGACAACGTCAACGTCATGGCCGCTAACCTCACAGAGCAGGTGCGCGGCATTGTGAAGGTCGTGACCGCGGTCGCCAACGGCGTGCTGACGCAGAAGCTGACCGTGAACGCGAAGGGCGAGGTCGCCGCGCTCGCTGACACGATCAACAACATGACTGACACACTCGCCACCTTTGCCGATCAGGTGACGACCGTGGCTCGCGAGGTAGGCGTCGAAGGCCGCCTCGGTGGTCAGGCCAACGTGCCCGGCGCCGCCGGCACCTGGCGCGATCTGGTCGCAAACGTCAACCTGCTGGCCGATAACCTGACCAACCAGGTGCGCGCCATCGCCGAAGTGGCGACCGCCGTGACCAAGGGCGATCTGACCCGATCCATCCAGGTGGAAGCGTCGGGCGAGGTCTCTGAGCTGAAGGACAACATCAACACGATGATCAACAACCTCCGTCTCACAACGGAGCGCAACACGGAGCAGGACTGGCTGAAGACCAACCTTGCCCGCTTTACCGGCATGCTGCAGGGGCAGCGCGAGCTCACCTCGGTGGGTCGCATGCTGCTCACCGAACTGGCGCCGCTGGTCAACGCGCAGCAAGGCCTCATCTACCAGACCGACTCAGAGCACGAGGGCACAATGGTGCTGCTCTCTGCCTACGCCAACACGCCCGACGGCCACATGCAGCGTGTGGACATCGGCGAGGGGCTGGTCGGCCAGTGCGCCGCGGACAAGCGCCAGATCTTCCTCTCTGAAGTGCCATCGACCGCAGTTCCCATCCGCTCCGGCCTTTTTGAAGCCGTGCCGCAGAACGTCATCGTGCTGCCGGTACTCTTCGAAGATCGCGTTAAGGCTGTCATCGAACTGGCCACGCTGAACAACTTCACCGCCTCGCACCTCGCCTTCCTCGAGCAGCTCACGGACAGCATCGGCATCGTACTCAACTCGATCGAAGCCACCATGCAGACCGAATCGCTGCTGAAGCAGTCGCAGCAGTTGGCGACCGAGCTGCAGTCGCAGCAGAAAGAGCTGCAGCAGACCAACGAACAGCTGGCGCAGAAGGCGCAGGAGCTGGCCGAGCAGAACCGCGAGGTCGAGCTCAAGAATCAGGAGATCGAGCAGGCCCGCATGGCGCTCGAAGAGAAGGCCAAGGAGCTGGCCCTCACCTCGAAGTACAAATCCGAGTTCCTGGCCAACATGTCGCACGAGCTGCGCACGCCGCTCAACAGCATTCTGGTGCTCGGCCAGCAGCTCACCGACAACCCGGACGGCAATCTCACGCCGCGGCAGGTCGAGTTCGCGCGCACCATCCACGGCGCCGGCACCGACCTGCTCACCCTGATCTCGGACATCCTCGATCTCTCGAAGATCGAATCCGGCACGGTTTCGGTCGAGGCCGAGGAGGTCTTCTACGCCAGCCTGCTCGATATGATCCGGCGTCCCTTCACCCATGAAGCAGAGCGCAAGAAGCTCTCTTTCGAGGTGCGGACGGATCATTCGCTCGGGCGCAGCCTCACGACGGACTCGAAGCGTCTACAGCAGGTCCTCAAAAACCTGCTCTCGAATGCCTTCAAGTTCACTGAACAGGGCCGCGTCACACTTTCGGTCAGCAGTGTACGCAGCGGCTGGAGCGAGAACCATCCGGTGTTAAGCAAGGCAAGCTCGGTAATCGCATTTGAGGTCAGCGATACGGGCATCGGCATCCCGCAGGAGAAGCAGAAGATCATCTTCGAGGCGTTCCAGCAGGCGGACGCCGGCACCAGCCGGAAGTACGGCGGCACGGGTCTGGGGCTGGCTATCAGCCGCGAACTCGCCAGCCTGCTGGGCGGCGAGATTCAGTTGCGCAGCGTGCCCGGTCAGGGCAGCTCGTTCACCCTGTATCTGCCCAACATCTACGCTGGCGCCTCCAACCCGACGATGCGGCCGACGCACACAGAGCTGAAGGTTGTGCAGACGCTTCAACTGGTGAGCGGCGCTTCAGAACAGGTCGTCGAGCGCATCGAAGACGACCGCGAGTTGATCGTGGAAGGCGACAGCGTGCTGCTGATCGTCGAGGATGATCCGAGCTACGCGCGTGTGCTGCTTGATCTCTCGCGTGAAAAGGGCTTCAAAACACTGATCGCGCACCGCGGTGCGGAAGCATTGGCGCTGGCCCGTGAGTTTCTACCCTCGGCGGTGTCGCTCGACGTCTTCCTGCCCGACATGCTGGGCTGGACGGTGCTGAACCACCTCAAGCAGGACCCGCGCACCCGCCACATCCCCGTCCAGATGCTGACGCTGGACGAGGACTGGCGTCACGGTCTGTCGCGCGGCGCCTTCTCCTTTGTCACCAAGCCGAACACCGCGGATGGGCTCAACCAGGCGCTCAACCGTATCCGCACCTATGTCACACCGCGTCGCAAGCGTCTGCTCGTGGTCGAAGACAATCCAGCCGAGCAGCTCAGCATCAGCACGCTGCTGGGCTCTGACGACATCGATGTCACGCTCGCGAGCACCGGGGCGGACGCGCTCGAACTGGTGCAGGATGGCAGCTTCGATTGCGTCGTGCTCGACCTCAAACTGCCGGATATGACTGGCTTCGAGGTCCTGGAGCGGCTGAGCGAGAGCGCCACCCTCGCGCAGCTCCCAGTGGTCGTGTTCACGGGCAAGGAGCTAACATTCGAAGAGGATGCTCGGCTCCATACCCTGGCGCGCAGCGTGGTTGTGAAGAATGTCGAATCGCCGGAGCGTCTGCTCGACGAAACGGCGCTGTTCCTCCACCGGGTGATTGAGCACCTTCCCGACGAAAAGCGGAAGATGCTGGACCGGCTGCACAGCTCCGACGAGGCGCTGGTCGGCAAGAAAGTGCTGGTGGTGGACGACGACATCCGCAACATCTTTGCGCTCTCGAGCGTGCTCGAGCGGCGTGGGATGACTGTGATGACAGCTGGAACCGGGCGGGAGGCGATCGATATCCTCGAAACCACGCAGGACGTCGCGATCGTGCTGATGGATATCATGATGCCGGAGATGGATGGCTACGAGACGATGCAGGTGATTCGCCGGCAGCCCCAGTTCAGGCGGCTACCGATCATCGCGCTCACGGCAAAGGCGATGAAGGGCGACCGCGAGAAGTGCCTTGAAGCCGGCGCATCCGAGTACATGGCCAAGCCGGTGAATACGGACCAGCTTCTCGCGGGGCTGCGGATGTGGCTGCACCGGTAAGCAGGAACGCGAATGCAGGCGCCCCCGCCGGAACAAGGCGGGGGCAGGACAACCAAGAGGGCGGCCGATGAACAGCAGTGACAAAGTCAACATCCTGATGGTCGACGACCAGCCAGCGAAGCTGCTCAGCTATGAGGTCATCCTGTCCGATCTGGGAGAGAACCTGATCAGTGCCTCTTCCGGCCGGGAGGCGCTCGATGCCCTGCTCAAAAACGACATCGCTGTGGTCCTGATGGACGTCAGCATGCCCGATATCGACGGCTTCGAGCTGGCGGACATGATCCGTCAGCATCCCCGGTTCCAGAAAACAGCGATCATCTTCATCTCCGGCGTGCACATGTCGGACATGGACCGGATCCGCGGCTACGAGCGCGGCGCCGTGGATTACATCTCCGTGCCGGTCGTGCCGGAGTTGCTGCGCGCCAAGGTGACGGTCTTCGCCGAGCTGCACCGCAAGACCCGGCAGCTCGAGATGCTGAACGAAGAGCTCGAAGCGCGCGTGGCCAGCCGCAACGAGGAGTTGCGGTTGCTGAACCAGAAGCTTCGTCAGCGCGTCACCGAGCTTGAAACCATCATGCAGGTGCTGCCAGTCGGGGTGGCCGTGGCTCAGGACCCGGAGTGCGGTGTCGTTACGGGAAATGCCGCGCTGTCTGAGTTGCAGGGCTTTCTCCGCGGCGCCGAGCCCCACACCGAAGAGGGCCGTCGCGCAGCTGTGTTCGAAAACGTATTCAGTAATGGCGAGGCTCTTCCGCCGGACCAGCTTCCGTTGCAGCGCGCCGCCGCGACCGGGCGGCCCGTCGAGAGCCTGGAACTCGAGGTGCGGGATGCAGACGGCAGCTCCACCTGGCTGCTGAGCAGTGCGGACCCTCTCTTCGATGAGGACGGTTCCGTGCGCGGCGCGGTCGGCGCGTTCTACGACGTGACCAGCCGCAAGCGCATGGAGGACACGTTGCGCGAGCGTGCGGACCTGCTTGAGCTCGCCTCCGAAGCCATCATCGTGCGCGATCTCGAAGGCTGCATCAGTTTCTGGAACTCCGGAGCCGAGATGCTCTATGGCTGGACGCGCCAGGAGGCGCTTGGCCAGAAGCTGCACGACCTGCTGCAGACGGAATTCCCAGACGCGCTCGACCACATCGAGCGGCAGCTCAAGCAGACGCACACCTGGTCCGGCAATGTGAGTCAGCGCACGCGCGACGGGCACGAAGTGATCGTGGCCAGCCGCAAGGCGCTCGACAAGAACGGCAAGGCCGTGCTCGAGATCAACCGAGACATCACCCACCAGAAGCAGGTGGAAGAGACGCTGCGGCGCGCCGAAAAGCTGGCCGCCATGGGACGGGTCGCGGGCATTGTGGCGCACGAGATCAACAACCCGCTCGACGCCGTCACCAATACGTTCTTCCTGCTGCGCGATCATCCTTCGCTCGACGAGGACGGCCGCTACCTGGCACGCATCGGCGAGCAGGAGCTGGCCCGCATTGCGCACATCACGAAACAGACGCTTTCGTTCTATCGCGAGAGCCAGGAACCCGTGCTGCTCTCGCTTACGGACGTGATCGACGACGTGCTGGAGCTGCAGTCCCGCCCCATGCAGTTGAACGGCATCCGGCTCGCGAAGGACTACCGCACTCGCGGCATGATGCACGGGTTCCCCGGCGAGCTGAAGCAGGTCTTCCTCAACCTGATCGGGAACGCGATCCAGGCCACGCCCCCGGGCGGTCGCATTCGCGTGCGGGCGATCGACCCACGCTGGCAGGGCCGCCATGCGGGCACCGCCATCACTATCTGCGACACCGGCTCCGGGATCTCGCCAGAGCACGCTCGACGGCTGTTCGAGCCCTTTTACACCACCAAAGCTGCGAAGGGGACCGGCCTCGGGCTCTGGATCAGCAAGGGCATCATTCAGAAATACGAAGGCACGATTGATTTCCGCAGCCTCAAGCTGTCGACTGGGAATGTGACCTGCTTCCAGATCTTCATTCCCGGGACGATGGCTGCCTTGCGAACACCCGAAGTGCTCGACTACGCAAGGACAGCAGACAGTAAGTGATCACAGGAGTGCAGGTTTTGGGACAGAAGACGATCGTCTTGTGCGTGGATGATGAAGAGAACGCGCTGATGCTGCGTCGGCTGGTACTGGAGAAGTCAGGCTTCGAAGTAGTCACCGCCAACTCCGCCCTGGAGGCGCAGAACGTGCTCGCACAGCGGAGCGTGGACATCATCCTCTCGGATCAGTTGATGCCGGGCATTACGGGCACAGAGTTGGCCCGTACCGTCAAGGCGCGGTATCCGAACATCCCGTTTGTGCTGGTGTCCGGGGTCAACGAAATGCCCGAAGGCATTGAACTGACCGACATGTTCATCTCAAAGCTCGAAGGACCGACCATCCTGATTCAGAAGATCACGGACCTGCTCGCAAGCCTCAAGCTCCTGCAGCCGCGGGTCGCCGACTGCTGACGCGTTTCTCCGGCGTCCGCGCGTTGAGCTAAGCGCGCAGGGCCACGGCGGAGTCAGCGACTGGGTCGAAGTCAGCGGCCGGCCGATACTGCTTCGGCCACCACACGATGAACCGGGCGCCCTCACGGTAGCTGGTGTCGAGCCGGATGGTGCCCCCGTGGCGCAGCACGATCTGCCGCACGGTCCATAACCCCATCCCATTGCCTTGCTCGCCCTTGGTGGAGTGGCCAAATTCAAACAGCGAGGCGACCCGCTCGGGGGAGATCCCATGCCCCTGATCCGTCACCGTCAGTTGAACGCCTTGCGCGGTGCCGTCCAGGTGAAGGCGCACCACACGCCCGGGCTCGGTCGTAGCTTCGCAGGCGTTCCGCGCCAGGTTGAGAATCACCTGCCGCGTCTCTCCCGGAAACGCCTCGACCTCCAGGTCGCCTTCCGATGTCACCTCGAAATGAATGCTGCGATCCAGAATGACTCCACGCAGCAGGAACAGGACCGAGTCTGCAACCGAGCGCAGATTCACCCGCTCCGGTGATCGCGTTTCGCGATGGAACGCCAGCGTTGCATGCGAAATGGTGATGACACGTTGAATCTCGTCCCGACCCATCTCGGCGAGTTTCAGCGTCTCTGGCGAGAGGCCCGGGTCCTTCTGGATCAGGTGCAGCACGTTTTGGATCGCTTCCAGCGGATTCGAGATCTCGTGCGTGATCGCTGCGGACATGCGGCTCCAGTCCTCAACCTTTCGGGCGGCCAGCAGCCGGTCGCGCAGGTTCTGCCGCTCCTGTTCCGTCTCGCTCAGGCGGCGCGCGTAGTCATTGATCGCAAAGCTGATCGAGGATGCGCGGCGAATCAGCATGATGGCAACAAGTGCTGATGCAGCAGCCGTGATGATCGTGGCCCACGCATCGATCCAGAACACCGGAATCCACGTGGTGATCACGTCCATCAAGTGCGTCGAGCCGCATGCCACGATGAAAATCGCGAAGCCCACGACAAACCACACCCAGTCGCGCAGCATGGCACGAAAGGTGCGCTTTGCAATGAACAGAAGTGTGCCGCAGTTACTCGCGTAGCTGAGGAAGATCACGGAGTTGGCGACCACCATCGTCCAGATCAGCCGGGGCGATGCAGCCCAACACACAGCGTGGGGAACAAGTCCGTTCGAATTCATGAGGCCGATCCTGTACAGCGTAGAGAGCCCAGATCGAGATCGAACAGCAAGTGTTCGCTGGCAAGAAATCTAGCCGATACCCCCGGGGGGTGCAAGGCCACGAAGGTGTGTTTGCATCCATGTCGCCATGCCCCGAATGTGGCACGCGGGACCCGCAACAAACGCTTCAAACCTCATTCCTCTCGCTCCTTCGGGATGTGCCGGACACGCGAATGTCACGCCCAGCCTTCCATACGGAGAACAGACCGCATCGCGAAGCGTTACTCTGGTGCCGTGCCGAAGGCTGACCATGCCGAAGTACTCACCGTAGGCGACCACCCGGTGCGCGTCACCCATCCCGAGAAGCTGTACTTCTCGAAAGAAGTGCAGCTCACGAAGCTGGCGCTGGTGCGTTACTACCTGGATGTGGCGGACGGCGCGCTGCGCGGAATCCGCGACCGGCCCATCGTGCTGAAGCGCTTCGTTAACGGAGCGCACGAAGAAGCTTTCTATCAGAAGCGTGCTCCGAACGAGCGCCCCGACTGGATGCGTACCGTAACGCTCTCGTTTCCGTCGGGGCGCACGGCGGAAGAGTGCGTCGTGGACAGCGCAGCGGGTCTCGCCTGGATCGTCAACCTGGGCTGCATCGAACTGCATCCACATCCGGTACGCACTGGCGACCTCGAACATCCCGACGAGCTGCGCATCGATCTCGATCCCGGCCCGGGGGTGACGTGGAGCGATGTGCGCACCGTCTCGCTCACCGTGAAGGAGCTGCTCGAACAGAACGGGTTGCGCGGCTGGCCCAAGACCAGCGGCTCACGCGGCATGCACGTCATCGTTCGCATCGAGCCGCGCTGGAGCTTCACCGAGGTGCGACGCGCCGCGCTGGCGCTGTCCCGCGAGGTGGAGCGAAGGCTGCCGCAGCTCGCCAGCTCCAAGTGGTGGAAGGAGGAGCGCCACGGCGTGTTCCTCGACTACAACCAGAACGCGAAGGATCGCACCACCGCTTCGGCTTACTCCGTACGGCCGCTGCCCGACGCGCGCGTGTCTGCGCCACTGCTGTGGGAGGAGGTGCCGGACTGTGAGCCGGCCGACTTCACGGTGTTGACCATGCCTGCGCGCTTCGCCGCCATCGGCGATCCCCACGCCGGCATCGACGACGCAGTTGGCTCGCTTGAGAGCCTGCTCGACCTCGCAGCGCGTGACGAGGCCTCCGGCCTGGGTGATGCGCCGTGGCCACCGCACTTCCGCAAAATGGAGGGCGAGTCAGCACGGGTAGCGCCGTCACGCGCACGCAGGTCCAAAAGCGCCGCGGGGAAAGCCAGAGGCGCGACAGCCGAAGTCCCGAGCGCCGCAGAGACATCCACGTCCGAGGCCCCGGCCAAGCGCGCACCGCGCAGCAGGATGCCGTTGCTGGTGATTGCGCTCTCGCCCAGCGAAGAGGCCGCGCGAGCCGGGCTCGAACGCTGGAAGCAGCGCCATCCCGATGCGGCGGCTCACCTCGCGGTCGATGATGTGCTGGTCGATCGCATGCGTGGCCGCTCGACGACGTGGACGCGCATTCGCGTTAACCTGCGCCACGTGCCGGAAGGGATGCGGCCGGCGCAGGAGACTCCCGACCCGGACGACGACCCGACGCGCCGCTAGCGGCCGTGCGCGAAGATGCGGCTCAGCTCGTGTGGCGGAACCACCTCGAGCTGGGCGTACGTGCACTCGGCCGGCGATCTGTCACCACGCCAGCGACGAAAATGCGCCATGTGGCGAAAGCGCGCACCCTGCATATGCTCATACGCGACCTCGACCACCAGCTCCGGTCGCAGCGGCTCCCACGAGAGGTCCTTGCCCTGCGACCAGCGGCTCTGACCGCCGGGCATACGGTGCCCTTCAGCTGCAGCCGCGGAGGCCTCGTCCGCCCACGAAGCCCACGGGTGACCCTTCAGTGCATTCTCCCGGTAAGGCGCGAGCATCTCGAGCAGCTCGCGACGCTTTTCCCGGGTGAACGACGCACACACGCCGACATGCTGCAGCGCTCCCGCATCGTTGTACAAACCGAGCAGTAGCGATCCGATCTCCTTGCCTTCGCCTTCCTTGTACCAGCGGAACCCTGCGACCACGCAGTCGCAGTCGCGCTCGTGCTTCACCTTCAGCATGGTGCGCTTGCCAGGCTCGTAGAGCCCGTCCGCGGGCTTTGCGATCACGCCGTCCAAGCCTGCGCCTTCGAAGCGGCCAAACCAGTCCGCAGCGACACCACGCTCGCGTGTCGAGGGAGTGAGGTGCAGTGGTGGGGCGAAGCTTGCGTACAGCTTCGCGAGCCGTGCGTGCCGCTCCGCGAAGGGAGCAGCGCGGAGGTCCTCATCGCCTTCGCACAATAGATCGAACAGAACGAAGGACGCAGGAGTTTCGGCTGCAAGCAGCTTCACGCGAGAGGCCGCCGGATGAATACGTAGCTGTAATGCGTCGAAATCGAGCGCGCCGTTCCGTGCGATGACGATCTCGCCATCCACCACACACCGCGATGGGAGCTGCTCCAGCGGCTTGAGCAGGTCCGGAAAATAGCGATTCAGCGGCTTCTCATCCCGGCTCTGAATCAGGATGTCATCGCGATCGCGAAACACGAGAGCGCGGAAGCCATCCCACTTGGGCTCGAAGAACCAGTCGCCGCCTTTGGGCAGCTCTTCGACACGTTTCGCCAGCATGGGCGGGACAGGAGACTGGACCGGCAGGTTCACGCCCCCCATGCTAAACGGCTCCGAGGGTCGCGTTCGCTGCTTGTGCTCGGAACTGCACCCGGGGTCTCCCCGAGGCTGGTCTGTCCCGATTCGAAACCAATCTGGATGAGATATGCCCCAGAAGTCCAGAAAACAGGTAAATCCGTCTTTGCCGCCGTACCCTTGTTACCAACACAGAGCACAATCTTCACACTCGAAAAAGCGTTGCCAAATTACTGAAGAAAAAGGCTTTCCGAGGGCATTGCGATGTGTACTATCTGACTAAGTCATTCGCATGTTCTGCCCGTAACGAGGCAACCCCGGGCTAGAAAAGAAGAGTGGGCTTACCAGATCGGGCCAGCTTTAAGCGGGATCCGGTACGCACCGCTCCTTAGTACTTTGGGCCACTGCGTCCGAAGTGTTTTAACCAGTCCTGCGCCTGCGCGAAGCTGGTTTTTGTAACGCCTTGACACCGCCCCAGATACAGAAGCGAGACAGCTGCGCTGATCGCTTCGCTCCGCTCAATGCGTTTCTTGCGTCGGCGGACAAGGACAGTTACAAACCGGCCAAAGGCCTTGCAGGAGAAGTTCACTTGTTTCCCGCTCGTACCGCATCCTCCCTCGTTCTTCGTTTCTTTGCTCCGCTCGTCGCACTGCTCTGCGCACCCGCAGCCTTCGCCTCCAATATCACGATCGCCAGTCCGGTCAATGGCACCACGATCAGTTCGCCCATGTGGGTACGCGCCCACAACGTGGGCTGCAACGGTCTGCCGCCCACGGCATTCGGCTACTCCATCGATGGCAGTTCCACTCTCATCCGCGGCGTCAACGCGTTTGACGTCGATCTGACGAATCAGGGCATCGGCGGCGGCACGCACACGCTGCACTTTAAGTCTTGGACCAGCGCCGGCATCTGCCCTGTGGTGAGCACCACATTCAACGTCGGCGGCGGCGGTTCGGCGCCTGCGCCAACCAACACCAGCCCTGCCCCGGCTTCGGTCAGCAGCAGCTACGGGGTCCCCTCCTATGCCCGAGCCAGCTCCGATCTGGACACGGCCGGCAACTGGGCCTGGGAGCATGACGGGGGCACGCCGGGCAGCTCACACGGTTCGACGTCGTTCCCTGCCTACACCGGCTACGATGACTCCCGTCAGCTCTACATGACCTACTCGGACCACGGCGGCGAGCGCTGGCACCTTTCCTGGGGCCGCGATGCGAGCGCCACCCACTTCGTGCTCGACACGTACGTTTACGTGGTGAACCCGGATCAGCTCGCAAACCTTGAGCTCGACATCAACCAGGTGATGGGCAACGGCGAGACCGTGCTGCTGGCCACGCAGTGCTCCAGCTACTCCCACTCCTGGGAGTGGACGTACCAGAGCGGCAACAGACCGCACTGGCACAATTCGAACATCTACTGCAATCCGAAGGGCTGGTCGGCCAAGACCTGGCACCACATCCAGATCGGCATGCACCGCGATAACAACGGCTATGTTGTGCATGACTGGGTCAACTTCGATGGCGGCCACAGCACGTTCTCCGGCGCGGCCGGTTCCGCCGGGCTCTGGCTAGGCTGGGCATCGGGCAGCCTGACCTCAAACGTGCAGCTGGATGGCGCCAACTGGGGCAGTGGCTCAGTGAATGCGTACATCCACAAGCTCACCGTCTATCGCTGGTAGCGAAGCTAACGAAGCATGAAGAGGCCGCCCCGCGGGGCGGCCTCTTCTGTTCGTGTAATCATGGCTACTTCTTCACGGCAGGGCGTGTGTACTCATCGCGCAGGATTGTCTGACGGCTCACCATCGGCGTAGCGACGCCCTCGATGTAGACCTGCTTCACGTCCGTGCGCACGTCGAGCGGATCGCCGTTCGCGACCACCACGTTCGCTGTCTTCCCCTCGTCGAGCGAGCCGAGCTCCTTGTCCACGCCCCAGATTTCGGCAGGTGTGAGCGTGATTGCGCGCAGCGCCTCGTCATACGGCATCCCGTACGCCACCGCCATTCCCGCCACGTACGGCAGGTTGCGGGTGAATTGCGCGCCCGGCTCGCCCCCGGCCGACGCGGACGAGAACGCAACACGGATGCCGCGCTTCGCCATCTCTGCCGGTGTCGTGTAGACGGAGTCATAACGCTCGTTCGCCATGGGGAAGTCGTAGATCGAGCTGAAGACGACCGGCACCTTCCACGACGCGATCTCATCGAGGATTTGCTGCGAATGGCTCGCATGGTTCAGCACGACGTTGAGGTGAAACTCGCGCGCAATGCCCATCGCCACCTCGAGATCATGTCCCTCCGTGGCGCCAAGCACCACCGGCCGCTCACCGGCGAGATACGGCAGCAATGCCTCCTGCTTCAGGTCGCGCTTGGATGAGGGCTCCTCCCCTTTGCGGCCGCCCTTCTCCCAATCGGCATGCTTGCCCTGCCACGTGCGCTGCTTTTCGCCGTAGGCCTGCGCGTCGAGAAACGCTTGCCGCAGTTGCGAAGCGAGCCCCATCCGGGTCTCCGGGAACTTCGTCTGCCCGCGCTGATTGCGCCGCTGTTCCCCGCCGAAGTTCAACGGCAGCGCGCAGTCACGGCGCAGGATCATCTCGTCCCGGTTGGCGCCGGCGAGTTGAATGAAGATGTCCTGCCCGGGCAGCGTGTCGTCCGAAGCCGGCGCGACGATCGCATTCGTGATGCCGTTGAGGCGCGTGATCGGAATGCGCGCCGTTTCTGCATGGAACGCGTCGTAAACGTGCATGTTGGGAAAGATCTCGTCCGAGCGCTCGACCAGGTCACGGTTGGACGGATCGCTCTCGACCTCCACCAGCCCCAGCGCGGTCTCGGAGTCGATCAACCCGGGGTAGACCGTCATCCCGGTGGTGTCGACAACCTCTGCGCCTTTCGGCACATTCACCTTGCCGACCGCGCCCACCGCCGTGATCCTGCCGCCGCTCATCACAACGACGCCGTGCTCGATGGTTCCGTGCGAAACCGTCAGCAGTTTGCCGCCGGTCAGCACAATGGCATGCGCTGCGTCCGCGTGAGTAGGCTTCTTGTCGGCGGCATGGAGGCACGTCGACATCGATGCGAGCACCGCTGCTGCGGCCAATGCGGTGAGTCTGCGCTTACGCCTGGTCAGGTTCTGCTTCATTGCGCGTCTCCATCCTCGGAGCCGAAGCCCTCCGTGTCGCCGTGCATGGCACCCGCGAAATGCGGCGTGCCGAACCCAGGCAGTGTGCTGTCGAAGAACAAGTCGCCATCGATGTAGACCTTCTCCGCGTGCGCGTAGGTGGAGAGCGGATCGGCGCTCCAGACGACCACATCCGCATCCTTGCCCACGTCGAGCGAGCCGACACGATCATCGACACCGATGATCCACGCCGGGGCGAGCGTCACCATGCCCAGCGCCTCTTCTTCCGTTGCGCCGCCGTAGTGGACCATCTTGCCCGCTTCCTGGTTGAGCCGGCGCACCAGGTCATTGCTGTCGCTCTTCAAGGCGACGCGCACGCCTTGCCGCAGGGACATCACGGCGTTCCACGGAATCGCGTCCCACGCTTCGTCTTTGAAGCCCCACCAGTCTGCAAACGTTGCAATGGCAGTTCCATCTTCCGCGAGCTGCGGCGCCACCTTGTAGGCTTCGAGCGCGTGATGGAACGCGCGCAGCTTGTAGCCGTACTCATGCGCCAGCGCTTCCTCGGTCAGCATCTCGTCCGAGCGGTAGCAGTGGATCTGCACGTAGATCTTGCCCTGCAGTACCTCGGAGAGCGCCTCGAGTTTGAGGTCGCGGCGCGGCGCCACAAGGTTCTTTTCGCCGGACTTCACCTTTGCGTTGTAGGCGTCCCACTCGGCCTAATAGGCCTTTGCATCCTCGAATGCCTGGCGCATCACCTCGAAGTTGCCCATGCGAGTGGAGGGCAGTTCGTTGCGGCTTCCGTAGACGCGCTTCGGGTTCTCGCCGCTGGCAAACTTGATCGAGCGCGGCGCATTCGGAAACAGCATCGCCTCACGATCGAGCCCGAACTTATTTTTGATCACCACTGCCTGGCCGCCGATCATGTTGGCGGAGCCGTGCAGCAGCAACTCTGTCGTGACACCGCCCGCGAGCGCCTGGTAAAGCGCCTTATCGCGATTGTCGAAGGCGTCGATCATCATCATCGACGGCGTCACCGGGCTGGTCGCCTCGTTGACATCGTTGTCGAGCGCGGAGTGCGAGTGCGGATCGATGATCCCGGGGGTGACAAACTTGCCCGTTCCATCGATCACGATCGCACCAGCCGGAGCCTTCACGGCGTCGCCTACGCCGGCAATCTTGCCGTCGTGCAGCCACACACTCGCATGCTCGAGCGTGCCGTGGGTCACGGTCATCACAGTGGCATGGGAGATGACGACATCGCTGGCGGGCGAAGTCGTTGGTTGCGCCACAAGCAACGGAGCAGCCAGACATGCGGTCGCAGCGGCGAGCAGCGCGCGCAAGCGGCGTGGAACATGGATCGAGGGTTCTCTTCGGGCCACCAGGTCTCCTGATTTGAGGGGAATCGTGTGCCGAGATCGTATAACAGACCTCCCGATCGAGCTAAGTTCCAGGGTTATCCCGAGGTACACTCACCCCCGCGCCAGTGGCTATACTTGGTAGCCCCATTATGTCTACGCACCTCGACCAGATTCTTCAGCGAACCCGCGCCGATGTGGCGATACGCAAGCAGCAGGTGCCGCTGGCCACGCTTGAGAGCCGCGCGGCGACGCATTGGCCGCGGGGCTTCGCCGCAGCGCTGCGCACCCGCGCGACGCGGGGACCCGCCGTGATCGCCGAACTCAAGAAGGCCTCGCCTTCGAAGGGACTGATCCGTGCAGACTTCAAACCGGCCGCGCTCGCCGCTGAAATGGAGGCGGGCGGAGCCGCCGCCCTGTCCGTCCTCACAGATGAACCGTTCTTTCAGGGCGGTCTCGCGAATCTCGAGGCTGCCTCAAGCGCAACGGCCCTTCCCTGCCTGCGCAAGGACTTCATCGTGGACGAGTACCAGTTGGTGGAAGCACGAGCCAGCCGGGCGGATGCCGTGCTGCTGATTGCGGCGGCGCTGACCGATCCGGAGCTGGAACAGCTGACCGCGCGCGCCCATGCTCTCCTGCTCGACGTGCTCTGCGAGGTTCACAGCGCGGAGGAGGCGCGCCGGGTTCGGCACCTTGGCTGTGATCTGGTGGGCGTGAACAATCGTGACCTGCGCACCTTCGAAGTACGGCTCGAGACATCGCTCGAGCTCGTCTCGGAGCTCCCCAGCCAGACAGTGCTCGTCTCGGAGAGTGGCATCGCGCACCCTGACGATTACCGCCGGTTGCATTCTGCGGGCTACACCGCCTTTCTCATCGGAGAAACCTTCATGCGCCAACCTGCACCCGGCCAGGCGCTTGCCGACTGGATCGCCGCAGCGCACCTCGCCTCCGGCAGCACCGTACCCGCCTAATTCGCCATGTGGATCAAGATCTGCGGAAACACTAGCCTCGCGGACGCACAGCAGGCAGCCAGTGCCGGTGCCAGTGCACTCGGCTTCATCTTCGCTCCCAGCCCGCGTCGCGTCAGCGTCGACCAGGTCCGTGCGATCACGCCGCACCTTCCGCGCAATGTGGAGCGCTTTGGCGTCTTCAGCGATGCCAGCTTTGAAGAGATCATCACCAGCGTGGATCTGGCTGGATTGAACGGCATCCAGCTCCATCGCAACCACGATCCAGAGCTCCCCAATCGCCTGCGCGCGCACTACACCGCGCAACGCCATCCGGAGCCGATCAGCATCGTCGCCGTCGTCCACTTCACCGGCAATATCGACCAGCAGCTTGCCAACGTTGTCAGCAGTCCGGCAGTCGACGCGGTACTGATCGACTCGCGCACGGCGACCGCTTACGGCGGCACCGGCACACGCTATGACTGGGAGGCCGCACGCCCGACCTTCCTGAAGCTGAGCCAGCGCACCCGCATGATCGCCGCGGGCGGCATGACCCCGGAGAGCATTGGCGAGGCTATCCAGACACTCGAACCCTGGGGTGTGGACGTGGTGAGCGGCGTCGAGGGCGCGCCTGGCCGCAAAGACCCCATGCGGGTCACCGCGTTCATTCGCAACGCACGTCAGGCCTTTGCCGCGCTCGAAGCGCCGATGCGGACCGGCCGGCAGAACGGCTGACAGGGCGGTACTCTAGCAGGACAGAGGATCGCGCATGGACTCGCAGACCGCGTCGCAACCACTCCCCCAGACCACCTCGCGCCCCGGCCGCTTCGGCGACTACGGCGGCCGCTACGTGCCAGAGACACTGATGGCCGCGCTCGAAGAGCTGGAGGCTGCCTACGCCTCGGCCAGCCGCGATGCCATCTTCCGCGCCGAGCTGGACGCGCTGCTGCGCGACTACGCCGGGCGCCCCACACCGCTCTACTTCGCCCCGCGGCTTACGGAAAAGCTGGGCGGCGCCAAGATCTACCTCAAGCGCGAAGACCTGCTGCACACCGGTGCGCACAAGATCAATAACTGCCTCGGCCAGGGACTGCTCGCGCAGCGCATGGGCAAGCGCCGCATCATCGCCGAAACAGGGGCGGGCCAGCACGGCGTCGCCACCGCCACGGTGTGCGCCCTGCTCGGACTCGAGTGCGTCGTCTACATGGGCGAAGAAGACATGCGGCGGCAGGAGTTGAACGTCTACCGCATGCGCCTGCTTGGCGCCGAAGTGCGCGGTGTTTCCTCCGGCTCGAAGACGCTGAAGGACGCGATCAACGAAGCTATGCGCGATTGGGTCACGCACGTCCGCACGACACACTATCTGCTCGGCAGCGTGCTCGGCGCGCACCCGTACCCGACCATGGTGCGCGACTTCCACCGCATCACAGGGGAGGAGATTCGGCGACAGCTCCTCGAGAAGGAAGACCGCCTGCCCACCGCGATCATCGCGTGCGTCGGTGGCGGCTCGAATGCCATGGGCGCGTTTTTCGACTTCGTACGCGATCCGCAGGTCCGGCTCATCGGTGTCGAGGCTGGTGGCCGCTCGACCGAACTCGGTGCACACGCGGCACGCTTCGCGGGTGGCACACCGGGTGTGCTGCAGGGTACCTTTTCCTACGTGCTGCAGGACGATCATGGCCAAGTGTCGCTGACCCACTCCGTCTCCGCCGGCCTGGACTACGCCTCGATCGGACCGGAGCACGCCGCCCTGCATGACTCGGGCCGCGCCGAGTACACCTCGGCCACCGACGAGCAGGCGCTCGACGCAACCGTGCTGCTGTCGCGGACGGAAGGCATCGTGCCCGCGCTCGAAAGTGCACACGCAGTGGCCGAAGCCATCCGTCTTGCGCCCACCATGTCGAGCGAAGATCTGCTAGTGATCAACGTCTCCGGCCGCGGCGATAAGGACATGGGCATCCTCTCCCGAGAGCTGCACCTGGACGGCGCACACTAGGCCTGGTGCTGGATACAACGACGAGAGGGCCTCCTTATGGAGGCCCTCTCGTTTACCGGAGCACCAAAGGCTACTGCACCGTAGCGTATACCGTCGCCTCGTACTTCGTTCCCGCTGTGTTCACCGCGTAGATGTCGAAGCGGTGGTAGCCGGTCGACAGTGGCACGCCGGTGCTGAGGGTGGTGCTGGTGGTCTCGGTGAACTTCTTCGAGCCATCGACCCACACCTCCATCCGCGCCAGCGCTCCCGCGATCGTAGCTGAAGCGGTGACAGTCGCAGGCGAGTGCACCGTGGAGCCACTGGTTGGGGCGCAGACGTTGACACCCGGCGACGACGGAGCCGCGCACGCAACGCCGTTCACGGTCACGTTGGCCGTGCTCTTCCACAGACCGCCCCCGGTGTTCGCCGCATAGATGTCGATGACGTGCGATCCAGGAGCGAGCGCAAGCGACTGGTTAAGAGACGTGCTGGTGGTTTCCGTGTACTTCTTGACGCCATCGACCCAGATCTCCATGCGCGCGAGCGTGCCGGTAATCGTGGCCGTGGCCGTTACGTTCACAGGGGAGTTCACTGTTGAGTAGTTGGTCGGCGAACAGATGTGAACGCTCGGCGAAGATGGCGCAGAGCAGCCGCTTGTCGAACCTGCACCCACAGTCAGCGTGAATGACTTCTGCTGCAGCGTGTTATCCACGCCCGTGCCGTACAACGTGACAGCGTGAGTGCCCGCCGTGAGCGGGACGGACGCATCGAGGAAGGAGTAGTTTGAAAAGGCATGCGTGAGTTGTTCCGCGACCTTCTTCCCGTCGACCCAGACAGCGGCCGTGCGCATCGGGGTGGGACCCGCGGCGCCGATCGAGAACTTTACTGGTGAGTCAGCCGTTGCTGGCGGTGTGCAGATGCTGATCCCCTCTGCCATCCCGCTCAGCCCGCAACCTGGGAAGCTCCCGGTGCTGTCGTTGGTCAGCAGCACGAGCTGCGCAGCCGCCCCGTTCCCGTAGCCGTCATACGGGGCCGTGGTCGCCACGTAGAGCAGATCAGGCTTGGTGCCGACCGTGCTCCGCAACACCTGTAGTCCGGATGCGGTGTAAGGGGCTTGCGCGATGGTTTGCGCGGCACCGAAGGCACCCCCGCCCGTGCCGGGCTTCACCACCAGCGTCACGCCAGTGTCCCCTGTTGTGCAGGAGCCCTCCATGTAACTCAGATCGTTGAGCCCGTCCCCATTGAAGTCGGCGACCCCGACAGAGTACGGACATTGGTCAGTCGTCAGCGCACTATAGGTCAACGTACGGTTGGCATTGCCGGTGAAGATTGAGATCTTCGGAACCGATTGGCTGGTCCCGCTTGCGCCATAGATGAAGGCAGAACCAACCAGGTCACTATGTCCATCATTATTCAGGTCGGCAACCGCGAGCGAGTCTTCGTACCCATTCGGATCCGCAGCCACGACGGCACTGCCGATGTGCCCGGCCCCATCGCCATACCAGACCTGCACCCGGGTCGGTCCTTCAGCGGAGTAGGTCACCGCAATGTCAGGATTGCCGTCACCATCGAAATCGCCGAGCAGCGCTCCATCCTGGTTGCCGCTGGACGGAGGGTTGTACGTCGTGACCGTCTGTCCCTTGGTGAACGTGCCATCCCCATTGCTCTGCCAGATGGTAAGGGTCCCCGACTGTAGTTGCACAAGGTCGGTCTTGCTGTCGTGGTTCATGTCGGCCGCGACAATTGCAAGCTGGAACTCGACAGCGCTGCCGGCGATCACCTTTGGGGCCTGAAACGTGCCATCTCCGTTGCCGAGCGAGACAACAATGCTCTGCGGGGAGGAGTTTGGTGACGTGTATCCCGCCACATCCAGCTTGCCATCGTGATTAAAGTCACCGACCGCGACGATCCCCGAGACAGGCAGAGCGTAGGGGCCCTGGTAGGTCCCGTCCGCGTTGGACAGGTAGAGCATCCCCGACTGGGAAGGATAGGCCCTGACGATCAGATCTTGCCGGCCATCGTTGTTGAAGTCACCAGTAACTCGCGTCTCCAGGCTGCTCGTGGATTGCGGTTGAGTCTGTGACTGCAATACCTGGTGCGACTGGAACGCAAGTTGCGCCTGAGCCGTTGCACAGAACAGCCCGCAGCCCAGAATCGCTGCCGCTGTTCGTTGGAAGAGTTGAGATCCCTTGGTCGACATACACGCTCCACTACCTGGTGACACAATTGCGGCCGGAACCCTGTTCAGAACAGGATCCGTTCCGTCGGGGGAGACGGGATCTCGGAAGAGATCAGTTAGCTCCTTCGGCGTGGAAAGAGCTCCGGGACTGTAGGCAATCGATGCGTTCCCCGCGAAAGAGGTTTGCACGGTACCAAAATAGGAACGAGTATGCCCTGACTTGAGGCAAAACCTGCAACCACGGAAGCCGATGGGTTCCAGTATGGTGACAGTCGCGGTTTCGAGTTCAACCTGTCTTCAGAGGAGCGTAATCAGTCCAGTCCCACTTCGGCAGCCGGCACAGCACGCGCGGGAATGTCATGCAGCTTCTGCAGGTCCTGCTGGACGCGCTTCCATGCGCCGCGGTCCCGCTTTGTGGTGATCGGCGCATTTGGATCTGCGTAGTAATCCAGGATGTCCTGCTTCAGTCCGGGTGGCACCGGGTGCTTCTTCTCGTCGACAATCTCGTGCAGCAGCCGCGCATAGGTGCGGTCTGTCAGCCCATAGGCCCCGGGCCTCGTCCAATCGCCGGTGTCGAGATCACGATTCGGCAACTCCAGTGACATCCCCGGCAGGAGGCGCAGCGTGTCGAGCCGATGGCGATAGAGGAGCAGCGTCCGCTGCAGACTCAGGTAGTAGAGCTGCTCGGTGTCGGCGCGCGGTCCGCGGATCTTCACAACTTGAATGGGCCCGATGGGCGGCAACACGCGAATCAGCAGCCCCAGCAGCCGATCGCCAAAGCCGGGGGCGCGATACTCGCCAGCCCAAACCGGCAGATACGGCGCGCGACGAAGATATGGCGCAATGCGAAGGAAGGCCGGCGGATCCTGCTTCGGAAAATCCTTCGCATGGATAGACTCCTCCGCACGCGCGAAGATCGGGATGAACGAGCGGATGGATGTGCGGTAGCTGCGAATGGCCGCGCGCCCGGTCTTTCCCAGAACCTCCGGCACGGTCAGCCCATAGGTCTCATAAAACGCGCGCTCCAGCAGGTGACGCGGGACATACAGTCCGAGAAAGCGCTGGTAGGCCTCCGGGGCCAGACGACGGCGGGAGAGCTGCGCAATATCGAATGAGAACTCCGTCGCGACATACGGGTGTGGCGCATCCTCGAACGTCACGATGCGTCCGTACTTCCTGGCGAGTTTCGGATACTCGATCGCAGTCGCGGGATTGATCGCGTCACGGTGGCCGACCGAGTCGCCGATGTAGTGCGACAGCGCACCCAGGGCGAATGCGTACTCGTTCAAGTTGCGTGCATCGCGGAGCAGCGCCTCGACGAACTCCCCGCTGCGCACATAGTGCGTCAGATCGCTGAAGAACTCGTGACTGAAGGGGTAGTAGCCCGCGTCCTGGATCGCGCAGCCGCCGTACGCATAGGCGTGTGCCTCCTCAAGCTGCTCCCGAGTGGCGCGAGGATAACGGCTGAGCAGCAGGGGCTGGATGACCTCGTTCCAGCTCAGGTCGATGATCGCCTCGTGCGTCAGGACGGAGTACGCGTTGCCATTCTCCGGCGTGCTGCACAGCACGACCAGCAGCAGCAGGCCACCCATGCGCACCATCCATCGCCATGGCGGCCAATGCCCACGCCGCTCGCGCGATCTCAATGCGTTCTCCTCCGGCCGATGATGGGATGCAGTCGCCCACCCGTGTGCGACGTACAATGTCGGTTCATGCCGATTCAATTCTCGCAGCGACCGGGCCTGGTGATCTATCTCACGGTCGGTGATCCCGATGTTGCGACCACGCGCGCCATCGCGCTTGCCGCTATCGACGCCGGCGCGGATGTGCTGGAACTGGGCGTGCCCTTCAGCGATCCGCTGGCTGACGGGCCCGTGATCGAGCGCGCCAGTCACCGTGCAGTCGCCCGCGGCACCAGCATGGCGGACGTGCTGGCGCTGGCCCGGGAGCTACGCGCGGCGAGGCCGCAGGCGGGGCTGGTTCTCTTCTCGTATCTGAACCCCATCCTGCGCTATGGACGCGAGGCAGGCGGATCACAGGCGGCAGCGCTTGAGCGCTTCTGCAGGGATGCGCGTGCGGCGGGTGTGGATGGCGTGCTCGCCACGGACCTCACGGTCGAAGAGGCAGAGAGCGGCGCGTACCTGACCTCCATGCGCGCAGCCGGGCTGGCGCCCATCTTCCTCACCGCGCCCACCAGCACCGACGAGCGCCTGCGCCGCATCGCAGCGGTGAGTGACGGCTTTGTCTACGCGATCTCGAGGGTCGGCATCACGGGCACCCAGCACTCGCTCGCAGCAGACGCGCAACACCTGGTCGAGCGACTACGCCGCTACACCCAGCTTCCCATTGCGCTCGGTTTCGGCGTCTCGAATGCCGATCACGTGGCCGCTCTGGGTGAGTTTGCCGATGCGGCGGTCATCGGCAGCGCTGTTGTCGGGCTGATCGAGAAGACCGCTCCCGCAGAGGCGCCGGCAGCGGTTGCGCACTTTATCGCCGGCCTGCGCCCCACTCCCGCAGCCTCCGTTCGATAGTCGCGGGCACCACGTAGACTGACACTCACTCTCATCAGGTACGAGCACACGCATGGACATCAGCGACTGGCGCACCCGCATCGATCGGCTCGATCTCGAAATTGTTGAGCTGCTGAACCAGCGCGCCGAGGCAGCCCGTGCCATCGGCAAGCTGAAGGAAGCGACCGAAATGCCGGTCTATGAGCCCGCCCGCGAAGAGGTCATCTTCAACAACGTACGCTCGCACAACCGCGGGCCGCTGCCCGACAGTGAGCTGGTCTACATCTACCAGCGTTTGATCGCCGTGATGCGCTGCCTGCAGCGCAACGAGCTCGCCTCAAGGGAGCCGGGGCACCCCTGAAACAAGCCTGCTGACCTATCTACCTGCCAGGCGACAAGCACGCATCACAGCCAGAGTAGCTGCTGAGCTACCTGAGCCTGCATGTCACTGACAGATCTACTCATCGGCCGCCCGCTGGCCAATGTTGAAGAGCGGGAAGAACACATCGGACCCACAGCCGGCGTCCCGATCTTCGGCCTGGATGCGCTCTCCTCGGCCGCGTACGGTCCTGAAGCCGCGCTCACCCTGCTGATCCCGCTCGGCCTTGCTGGTGTGCACTACATCGTGCCCATCTCCGCCGCGATCCTGATTCTGCTGCTGATCGTCTTCTTCTCGTATCGGCAGACCATTGAGGCCTACCCCGGCGGCGGCGGTTCGTACACGGTTGCTTCGGAAAATCTGGGCACTTATCCCGGACTGCTCGCAGCCGCCGCCTGATGATCGATTACGTGCTCACGGCGGCCGTGGGTATCTCCGCCGGTGTCGGCGCACTCGTCTCCGTGAACCCCGGGCTGCTGCAGAAGCACACGCTCGGCATGTGCCTCGGCATCCTCGCGGTGCTCACGTTGATCAACATGCGTGGCATGCGTGAAAGCGGCGTCGCCTTCCTGATCCCCACGTACCTGTTCGTCGGCACTTTGCTCATCGTGCTCGGAGTCGGGCTGACCAGAGCCGCCATGAGCGGAGGTCATCCACACCCGGTGGTCGCCCCACCGCAGCTTCCACCGGCCGCGACGGCCATCTCACTGTGGCTGCTGCTGAAGGTCTTCTCCAGTGGCTGCACGGCGATGACCGGAGTCGAGGCCGTGTCGAACGGCGTGACCGCATTCAGCGATCCACGCGAGAAACAGGCCAAGCGCACGCTCACCATCATCGTCTTCTTGCTGGTCGTTCTCTTGGCCGGCATCGCACTGCTTTGCCGCGCGTACGGTATCGGCGCCGTCGACCCCGGATCGCCGCACTACCAGAGCGTGCTCTCTGAACTCACCGCGGCAGTGATGGGCCGCGGCATCTTCTACTACGTCACCATCGGCTCGATCCTGCTGGTGCTCTCGTTCTCAGCTAACACGGCCTTCGCCGGTTTCCCGCGCCTGGCACGCACGATCGCGCTGAATAAATACCTTCCCGGCATTCTCATCATCCGCGGACGTCGCCTGCTCTTCTCGCACGGCATCTACCTGCTGGCGCTGTTCACCGCGATCCTGCTGGTCTTGTTCCGTGGCGTCACCGACCGTCTGATTCCGCTGTTTGCCATCGGCGCATTCCTGGCCTTCACGTTGTCACAGGCCGGCATGGTGGTGCACTGGCGACGCAGCCGCGAGCGCGGCCGCGCGTGGCACATCTTCGTCAACGGGCTGGGTGCTGTCGCCACCGGGACTACGGTGGTCGTGGTGCTGATCACCAAGTTCGTCGAGGGCGCGTGGATCACTGCGGTCCTCATCCCGCTGCTGATCTTCCTCATGCTGCGCGTCCGTGCTCACTATGATCGCGTCGAAGCGGAGGTGACCTGTGAGCAGCCGCTCTCGCTTGCGCACATCCAGGAACCGATCGTCGTTCTCCCGATGGATCGCTGGAGTCGCATCGCTGAGAAGGGCATGCGCTTTGCCCTGATGCTCTCCTCCGAGATCGAAGCTGTGCACGTGCACACCGGAGACGACCAGGATGTGAAGGATCAGGACGACGAGCTGATACCCGTCTGGAAGACGATGGTCGCCACCCCGCTGCTCGCAGCAGGACGAAAGCTACCGCGGCTGGTCATCCTGCGCTCCCCATATCGCTTCATCGTGGCGCCGCTGGTGGACCACATTCTGAAGCTCGAAGCTGAAAACCCGGACCGGCAGATCGCCGTACTGGTGCCGGAACTAGTGGTCGCGAAGTGGTGGCAGAACTTCCTGCACAACCAGCGCGCCCAGGTGCTCAAGGTGTTGCTGCTGGTGAAGGGCAGTCAGCGCGTGCTGGTCGTGAATGTTCCCTGGTACCTGCACCAGCCAGCGCCCGAACCGGCGCACCACGCTGCTCCAGCTATGGCTGGGAGTGGCCTTCCGGGAGCGAAGGCAGACTGATCCGCTGTTGCTGCTCCGCGCCGCTGTCGAAGTGCTCTGTCAATGTGCCATTCAGAAAGTAGAAGCCCTTCTGTGTGCTCATCTGCGCGGTGCCCTGATCGATGGTGCCGGAGAAGCTCCACCAGGCTCCATGCACCTGGCGCGTCACAAAGGTAATGCCGGCAAGTGAGACCGCCGTACGCGTGAAGAAATAAGTCAGTGGCGTGCCGCCGTCCGATGGACCATCGCCGAGTCGCGTCACATAGCCCTGCAACCGCAGTTGGCCGCCATCGCCGCTCAGAATGAGCTCGATCGTCTCGTTGCCATCTGGATTCAGTGCGTAGGAGCCGGAGGCATCCGGCGAAAGATTGCTCCGCCCTGCCCGATAGACTCCCGACTCATCCGGGTCGGCGGTGTCGCTGGTGCGGCGCAACAACTGCGGCTCAGTCTGCCGCTGCTGTGCCGTTGCAGACGCGACCGTCAGAAGCAGGCTGAGGGCGATGCACGAGCTACGGATGATTGGTACGCGCATCGGATCACTGACCGGACAGGCTCTTCTTCCGCGGCGTTTCGAACTCATCTCCCGCCTGCCAGCCCTGCTCGCTGGTCGCGCTCGACGCCAGCCAGCCCAGGTCGAAACCGAACTGCGCCATCCGCGCATTGCCGCGGAAATCCATCTCCGGCCGGTACTCATCGCTCGGCTGGTGATAGCGCTCCGATGTGTAGTCCTTCATCTGGTTCTCGCCCCAGCTCTCATCGTGGCCGGCAAACAACGTGCCCTGCCCGACTGAGAACGCCGGAATACCGTAACGCGCGAGTGAGAAATGGTCGGACCGGTAGTAGTGGCCCGCCATCGGGAACTGGTCCGGCTGGATCGTGAGCTGAAATGCCTTGGCGACCCGCTCAACGGTCGGATAGAACGAGGTCCGCTCGGCACCTGAGACTTCGGCTGATGTGGGCAGCCCGACCGGCAGCAGCATGTCGTAGTTGAGGTCGAGCGTGACATCCTTCTGTGGCACCGGCGGATGCATCCCCAGGTAATCGGAACCGAGCAGCCCCTGCTCCTCCGCGGTGACGGAGGCGAAGTACACGCGATGCGGCGGCGGTGCTCCGCTCTTCGCCGCGGTCGTAAAGGCGCGCGCCATCTCGAGCAGAATTGCGCAGCCCGTCGCGTTGTCTGCCGCACCGTTGTAGATCTTGTCGCCCGTCGCGTTCTTGTCCATACCCAGGTGGTCGAAATGTGCCGTGTAGAGCACCGACTGATCGGGCGCTGCGGACTTGCCCGCCACCATGCCAATCACGTTCTCGGAGTCGAAGGTGCGCTTCTCGCTGACAATGTGCGCCTTCAGCCGCCAGTCAAGCTGACGCGAGATGTGCCTCTGCCCCGCCTCGGAGATCACTGTATCTATGTCATAGCCCTGCGACTGCGCTATCTTGTCGGCGATGTCCTTCTGAATCCAGCTCGCTGCCTCGAGCTTCGCGAGCGGGTCGCCAACGAGGTAGCTCTTCTCCCCCGACCACGACGTGCGCACCACCTGCCATGGATAGCTGGCGAGGTCCTCGCGATGAACGATGAGTGCGCCGATCGCACCCTGGCGCGCGGCCTCTTCGAACTTGTATGTCCAGCGTCCGTAGTAGGTCAGGGCTTTGCCCTTGAAGAACGAGTCGCGATCGGATGGCGGCTCGTTCACGATCACCATCACGACCTTGCCGCGCACGTCCACGCCCTTGTAGTCGTTCCAGTTGTACTCGGGCGCGTTGATGCCGTACCCGACGAACACAATGGGCGCATCGATATCTGCCACAGGAGCGCCGCTCTGGTTATTCGTCACAAAGTCGGCGCCATATTTCAACGTCAGCGGTTCGCCGCTCTTCGGCACCAGTTGGAACGTGCTCTTGTCCGCCGTGGTCTTGACCGAATAGAGCGGCACCTTCTGATACCAGGAGCCGTTGTCGCCGGCCGGCGACAACCCGTCCGCGGCGAACTGATCCGCGATGTACTTGGCGGCCATGTGGTCGCCTTCTGTGCCCGGGCCACGGCCCTCGAGCTTGTCATCCGCCAGGTACTTGACGGCCGCGCGAATGCGCTCCGGATCGATGCCCTGCGCCGCCTTCTGGGCCGCGGCAGGCACGCCGCTTACGTCAGGCAGAGGCGGCAACGCGGACGAGGCACTCTGCACCCCAGCTGCACCCGATACCACGCCTGCCAGCAACCCGGCGATGACCCAAAGCACTCCGCGTGACTTCATTATTGACTCTCACCCCACGTCAGCAAATCTGCAGCACACCGAGCCTATCACTTGGCGGCGGCCTCATTCTCGCCCCCCGAAGTGTCGGGTGCAGCCGCTTCTGTGATGCTGTTGTGCAACAGTCCCAGGCGCGCAAGAGCCTTGCGCGTGAGCCCGGTGAGCGCGAGTTTTGTGAGCTCTGGAATGGCGACCCACGCCGTCGTCTGTTCAGCAGCCGCGGCAGCCCCGTTGGCAGACAACGCTGTCGCATTGCGCGTAGGACGCATCCCGTAGCCCATGCGCGGCGTGTAGATGTCCACCGTGTGATTCGTCACCGTGATGGCGTGGCGCAGCGTGAAAGCAGCGCTCTCCTGCGGAAGCGGCGTGTAGAAGGGCAGCTCCCACATACCCGCCATGAGCGATGCTGAGGCCGACCGTTGCACCAGCAGTACCTCCTGCCGCGACCCGGCACGACGCAGCCAGACTGCCCGAGCACTGCGTTCGAGCTTCGCAGCCGGCCGCGCCGGCATGGGATGCTCGCCACGCGTCTGACAGCACGGCTGCCAAACGCAAGATAGGCAGAGCGGCCCACGCGGCAGGCACACCGTCGCGCCGAGTTCCATAATTGCCTGGTTGTAATCTCCCGGTTGCTCTGGATCGAGGAGACGGTCCGCCAGGTTGCGCACGCGACTGTCGAATCCGCGCTCATCGGCCGACCATCCGGCCACCCGCGCCAGCACACGCTGCACGTTGCCATCGACCACCGCCATCGCTTCCCCGAAGGCGATGCTCGCCACGGCGGCCGCTGTGTAGGTGCCCACGCCGGGCAATGAGAGTAGTTTCGCGCCCTTGTCGGGCACGACACCGCTGTGCTCGGTCACCACTACGCGCGCTGCCTGGTGCAGCATGCGGGCGCGCCGGTAGTAGCCGAGTCCGCTCCAGACGGCAAGCACCGCCGGCTCCTCGGCTGCAGCCAGCGCGCGCACATCCGGAAAGGCTTCGAGAAACCGCTGATAGTGATCGACTGCCGCAGCTACGCGTGTCTGCTGCAGCATCACTTCCGAGACCCAGATGCGATAGGGATCGCGTGTACGACGCCACGGCAGATCGCGTCGATGCGCACGGTACCAGGCGAGCAGCGCACTGCGCATCGGCTCCGGGTCTAGCGTGGCTGGGTCATTCGCAGGCATCGGTCGGTGGAGCTCCACCCTGAGCTGCCGACGGAGGACTCAGGTCCTGAACCGTCAGCAGATACCCGCGGTAGCTCTTGTCTTTAGAAGCTGTCCCGGTAGGCTGAGGCTGCTGCCAAACGGCAAGAGAGGCGAGGGTTTGGGTCTTCCCGACGCACGACTGGTGCGCTGGATCGGCAGTTTCAGTACGAAGCGACCGCTGCGCCTGGATCTGTAGCGTGGAAACGACGGTCATGTCGTTTACCGCCGGCGTCAGCGTCACGTTGCTGACATTTGCTGCGTGTACCTCAACACCCCTGAGCCAGGGCACAATCTGCGCCGTCGGAATCACTTGCCCGTTCACCCGCCACACGGCATTCGGCGCCAGCAGCGAGGTCACTTCCGCCCAGCGCCCGGCTGCAACATCGTTCCAGAAGATGCGCTGCACCTGCTCGGCGCTGGTGGTCATCGCGAGCGAAGGCTTCGACTGCGCCGAATAAACGGTGCAGCCGCTCAGCACGCAGCACCCGAGAGATCCAATCACCCTGATCTGTACCCGAAGCGCATGCAGACGAGCAGTGAGCATCATGGCCCATAGCCTAGCAGTAGCCGCTGCTCGCCGTGGTCGCCGGATCGCATAAGCCTCATGTCAATACGGATCGGAGTGACACACCATGCATCAAGGAACGTTCGCTTCACTCCATTAAATCAAGTGACTCGTCTCGAAGAGACAGCCTGCACGGGTGAACGCAGCGTGGGCGGAGGCCTGTGCCTCCGCCCGCGCTGCTTGCCCGTTCTTCGACGAAATTAGTACTTCGGGACCGAGGGATCCACCTTGTCCGACCACGCCGTGATGCCGCCAGCCAGGTTCTCTACTTTGAAGCCCTGCTGCTGCAAAAACTCGGCTGCCTTCTGGCTGCGGCCCCCCATTTTGCAGTGCACAACGATCTCCTTGTTGCGATCGAGCTCGCCGACGCGCTGCGGCAGATCGTTGAGGGGGATAAGTTGGCCACCGAGGTTCGCGATCTGGTATTCGTGAGGTTCGCGCACATCAAGCAAGGTGAAGTCCTCGCCTGCCGTGCGGCGACGCTTCAGTTCCTCGGGGCCGATCTGGGAGATGCCGTTTTGGACATTGGACACTGTGGTGGTCTCCTTGGATGGCGGCGCGATGCCGCAGAACTGGTCGTAGTCAATCAGCGCCGTGACGGTCGGGTGCGTGCCACAGACGGGGCACTCGGGATTCTTGCGCAGCTTCAGCTCGCGGAAGCGCATGCCGAGCGAATCGATCAGCAACAGCCTGCCGATCAGTGGTTCGCCAGCACCGAGGATGAGCTTGATCACCTCGGTCGCCTGGATAATGCCGACCAGGCCAGGCAGAATACCCAGCACGCCGCCTTCCGCGCACGATGGCACGAGCCCGGGTGGTGGCGGCTCCGGGTACAGGCAGCGATAGCACGGGCCGTCCTTGGTGGCGAATACGCTCGCCTGCCCCTCGAAGCGGAAGATCGAACCGTAGACATTCGGCTTGCCGCTGAGCACGCACGCGTCGTTCACGAGATAGCGCGTCTGGAAGTTATCCGTACCGTCCGCGATGATGTCGTAGTCCGCAAAGATCTCGAGCGCATTGGCCGAGGTGAGCATCGTCTCGTGCTTCACGACCTTCACGTTGGGATTGATCGCCTGCAGTTTGTCTGCCGCGGAGTCGAGCTTCTTGCGACCGACATCGGGCGTGCTGTGGATGACCTGCCGGTGCAGATTGCTCGCATCCACCACGTCGAAGTCGACCAGGCCAAGCGTGCCGACGCCGGCCGCGGAGAGATAGAGCGCCATGGGCGCGCCCAGGCCGCCCGTGCCCACCAGCAGCACCTTGGCCGCCTTCAGCCGCTGCTGCCCTTCCATCCCCACCTCGGGCAGGATGAGGTGGCGCGAGTAGCGCGCGATCTCTTCATGCGTCAGCGCCGGCAGTGCAGTGGTCTTGTCTTCTGTCAGGGTTGGCATCGATTGCCTCCTCTGCGATCTCGCAGTGTGATCAACGGCCGCCAGCGATCGACGGAATGATCGAGAGTGAATCTCCATCCGTGACCGGCGTCTGATCTTTCTGCTCGAGATAGCGAATGTCTTCGTCGTTGAGGTAGAGGTTCACGAACGAGCGCAACTTGCCCTCGTCCGTAAACAGGTGCTTGCGCAGGTCGGGGTAGCGAGTCGTGAGCGCATGGAGCGCATCGCCCACCGTTGAGCCCGTCACTTCCACTGTGTCCTGCTTGCCCGTGTACGCCCGCAGGGGCGTGGGGATGAAGATCTTCATCGTCAGCACATTTCCTTTGATCTGAATTCCAGGGGAATTTCTGTTCGGGGGAAGGAAGCTATGTCTCGCGACCAGCTAACATCGGGCGGCGGCGCCACTCACCACTACCTGCTGATCTTCGAAGCGCTTGTCCTCTTCGGTGACGCCGGCCAGCAGAAAGCTATTCGTCACCTTCGACGCTCCCTTTTCAACGCTCGTGATCACGTAGGAGCAGCCGATCCAGTGCGCCTCTTCGAAGTCCGTTTTTGACCACTGCGCCGGATGATCCGGGTGCGAGTGGTAGAAGCCGACGATGTCCAGCCCGGCAGCGCGTCCCTCGCGCTGAATGCGAACCAGCTCCTGCGGCGCAATGTGATAGCGATTGTGCGCGGAGTCCGTGCGCGTATTGCCGGCCTCAACAGCCTGCTCGACGACATTGCCCGTATCGTCGCTGCGGCCAAGCAGCACGCCACAGCACTCATGCGGGTAGGCACGCTCGCCATGCGTGCGGATCGCGTCGTACACCGCGCCCGGCATGGTTAGGATGGCGGCCGCCATCACTCGCTCGCTATCACTCATACGGCGTCACTCATTCCAGAACCGCTCGCTCAGATACTTATCCGCGCCGTCGCAAAGGATCGTCACAATCACCGCCTCGCGCCCATGTGCGTGTTCCTCTTCCGCCACGCGGAGCGCCGCCGCGACGTTGCCCGCGGAGGACACCCCGACCAGCATGCCCTCGGTGCGGCCCAGCCGCTTGGCCATAGCATAGGCGGCCTCGGTTTCGAGATCGATGTTGCTGTCCGCCAGGGTGGGATCATAGATCCGCGGCACGATGGCGGTCGCCATGTGCTTCAGCCCTTCCAGCCCATTGAATGGCGAGTCCGGCTGCATGCTGATGGCGCGAAGCGATGGATTCAACTCGCGCAGACGGCGTGTTGTGCCGACGAAGGTGCCACTGGTGCCCAGACCTGCGACGAAGTGTGTGATCCGGCCCTTGGTCTGCTGCCAGATCTCGTTCGCGGTCCCCGGATTGCCTGCCGTGCCGCAGTAGTGCGCGCGCCAGTTCTCGTCGTTGCCGTACTGGTCGGCGTAATAGTACGTCGCCATCTGCGTTGCCAGCTCGCGCGCCTTGCGGATCGCCCCGTCCGAGCCATCCGCGGGATCGGTCCAGATTACTTCGGCGCCGTAAGCGTGGAGGATGCGTTTCCGCTCGATCGATACGTTCGAGGGCATGCACAGCGTGACAGGGAAGCCCCAGGCCGCACCCAGCATGGCGTAGGCGATGCCGGTGTTGCCGCTGGTCGCGTCCAGCAGCCGGCGCCCCGCAGGGTCATCCCGACGCAGCAGTCCGCGATCGAGCGCCGCACCAACGATGCCCGAGGCCGCGCGATCCTTCACTGACCCGCCCGGGTTCGCCCACTCCGCCTTGCCCAGCAGGGTGATGCCGGGCATCGCCGCGGTCAGGCGGTCCAGCCGCACCAGCGGCGTATTGCCGATGCGCCCGGCAAGGGTCGTGCCCAGGCGATACGTCTCCTTCGAAGTGCCCCGCTCTGTCTGTGCCACTGTGGCCAACGTGCTTTCTCTCCCGTGCGGTATGCGACACTGGCAGCAGGCCCGCGCCGCTCGCTACGCGTCTCTCTAGTGTATGCGGTCGGTCCGCAGGGCACGAGCCCGGCCCGTGGGCAGCCCAGCGAGGAAAGTTCCGCCGTCTATGCGCACCAAGGTGATCGTCCGCAGCTTCGAGGAAGTGATCCAGATCCTCCGCAACACTCAGTTTGATGTTCGTGAGATGCCCGCGGTCGCAGGCGGATCGGCCGGCCAGTTCGCAGTCAGCAAGTACGGCGCGGCAGCCATCCTGACCCGCAACCCGGAGTACGGCCCCAAGACCCGCGAGTCACAGCACCCGGTCCGCTGGGCGGAGTCGCCCGGCCTGTTGCTGCGCGGCACAATCGCCAAGCTGGTCGATCACGGGAACCAAAAGCTCTTCGAAACACCGACTGCGCGGGTCGCCGCGACCGCAGACGCACTGAAGGCCATTCACCGCTTCGGCGAAGAGCTGCGTGAGGCGATCGGCGAGCCCAGCCTGTACAACCAGTCGCTCGGCACTGTCAGCAACCTGTATGTCTACGACCGCGTTAAGGGACGGCCCGGATCGTCGGACCCGACAGAGCCTGCCAGTCACTAGACAGCGCTATCTCGAGCGCTGCCACTCCCGGTAGAGCTCACTCTTCCCCAGGCCACGCTCGCGCGCAGCGCGTTTCAGTGCTTCTTTCTCGCTCAGCCCCTCGTCCGTAATCAAGCGGCGGATGAGGACGGCGACCGGCTCTTCGGCATCGCCCAAAGCCGTCGCTGGACGCGCTTCCACCACCACGACCATCTCGCCACGGATGCGCTCCCGCTGCTCGAGAGCACCGCGGACATCCGTCACGCTGCCACGGAGAAACTCCTCGTGCAGCTTCGTCAGTTCGCGGCCAAGCGCCACGCGTGTCCCGACGCCCAGGACGGCGGCCACATCTTCGAGCATTTCCAGAATGCGATGCGGTGCCTCATAAAAGACAAGCGTCAGCGGCTCGCCGCCGGCGTTCACCATCGCGCGCAGCCGCTCCAATTCTGTCCGCCGCGGGCCACCCTTGGCCGGCAGAAATCCGCAGAACAGGAATCGCGCTGTATCGAGTCCGGAGCCGACTAGCGCGGTCAGCGCGGCGTTTGCGCCCGGGATGGGGATGACGTCCAGGCCCGCCGCAATCACGGCAGACGCAACCCGCGTGCCCGGGTCGGAGATGCCGGGCAGCCCCGCGTCCGTCACCAGTGCCAGCCGCTCACCCGCCTGGATGCGGCGCACGGCGTCTTCGGCGCAGTGATGCTCCTTGTGCTCATCGCAGCTTTGCGTGGGGACCGCGATGCCGAAGTGGGTGAGCAGGTGCGCCGTCTCACGCGTGTCCTCGCACAGCACGCGGTCGACGGTGCGCAGCACGCGCAGCGCGCGGAGTGTGATGTCTTCCAGATTGCCGATCGGCGTACCCACCAGGTAGAGCCCGGGGGCAAGTGGCGCGTCGGCCACGCTACTCCGCCTGCGCGACGCGCTTGCGCTGCTCGGCGAACAGCGACATGGAGTGCATCAGGTTTTGCAGCGTGACAATGCCGACCACGCGCTCACCGTCGGTGACCGGCACCAGCGACATGCCACGACCGCTGAAGCGGCTGATGGTGGTCCCGAGGGTGTCGTCCGGCCGCGCGACGTGGAAGCTCTTCTGCATCACGCCCTGGACGTAGCCGTTGCCCTCCGCGCGCAGCGCCTCTGCCATCACCTGCCGGCTGATCACGCCGACAACGTTGCGTCCCCGGACCACGGGGAAGTCGTCCTGCAGCGAGTGGACGGCCTTGCTGAGCGCATCGTCGAGCGTGTCGGAAGGCGAGAGCAACGCAAAGTCCGTCAGCATGATGTCGCGCATATAGACCGTATCCACGACCGATTGGAAGAGCGCGCCCTGGTCTTCGAGCTGCGAACCGATGAAGATGAAAAAGCCGGCCGTCGCGAGCCATGGATTCTGCAGGTAAATGCCGAGCAGGAACGCGAGGAACGCGATCATCTGGCCGAGGCCGGCCGCTGCCCGGGCCGCCTGCACGCGGCCGTGCGCGCGCGAGAACAGGCTGCGCAGCACGCGCCCCGCATCGAGCGGGTACGCCGGCACGAAGTGCAGAACCCCAAGCGAAATATTCAGCCACACGAAGGAGCGCACCAAGTGCTGCGGCGTGATCAGCGGATGCGCCAGGAACGCAAATCCGGGCACCTCGCCCGCGATCGTCAGCACACAGAGCAGCGCCAGCGACAGACTGGTCAGGGGACCGACCACCGCCAGGCGCAGTTGCGTGCGCAACTCGTTGGCTCGATCCAAACTTTGTGCATTGCTGAACGAGAAGAGTCCGCCAATGGGCAGCAGCAGCACGCTGCGAATCTGTAGCCCGTGATAGGTCGCCGCAACGGCGCGCCCCAGCTCGCGAAAGAGCACGGCCGCCAGCACCAGCAGCCACAGCAGAAAGCCTTCCCACTGGGAGAGCTGCAGTATGCGCGCGTAGCCCATGCAGACACCGAGCAGCAGGATGAAGAATGTATGGACCCGCAGATCCACACCCCACCAGCGGCCCAGCGCTATCGACCAACCCCGCATGCTGACGATGACCCTCGCTGAATTTCGGGGCGCCTTCCGCGGAGCCGCCGTTCTTTCCGAATTGTAGTGGACCGGCCTTTCCGGTCGCTCTTTCCTCTGTCGCGACCGATCTGTAGCTTGGGTCTGGTATGCGCGTCATCGCCGGAACCTATCGCAGCCGCCCCCTGATCGCTCCGCGCGGCCACAGCACCCGGCCGACCAGCGATCGTCTGCGCGAGAGCCTCTTCAACGTGCTCGCCGCAGTAACAGAAGGGGCGCACTTTGCGGATCTCTACGCCGGAACTGGCGCAGTCGGCATCGAGGCGATCAGCCGTGGCGCCGCATCGGTCACATTTGTGGAGAGTGCTTCCGACGCGCTCGCCGCGCTGCGGGCCAACCTGCAGACGCTCGGCATCCGCAGCGGCTACACGCTCGAACAGCGGAGCGTACCTGTGGTGCTGCGCACGCCCGCTCGACGAAACCCGGCATTCACCCTGGTCTACCTCGACCCACCGTGGGAAGACAGCGCTGCCTACCAGCAATGCCTTTCTCTGCTGGGCGACCCCGATGGCGAACTGCTGGCCGCCGGTGCACTCGTCATCGCGGAGCATGCAAAGCGCACCAGCGCGCCACCGCGCGAGGAGTATGGCGCATTGCAGCGTTATCGCGTGCTCGAGCAGGGCGATGCCGCACTCAGCTTCTACCGGCAGAAGCAGCCGGTCTAAACGAACGAGGGACCACCGCGATGCTTGCCTGTCCGCAGGTTGAGCGTGAACGGCACCTCGCGATCGCTGCGCAGGTCCCATCCCCAGCCTTCGAGTTGATCACCCTGCAGGTCGCCGAGCCGCACGCCCTCCCAGGAGAGCCGGTCCGTCTGCCACGTACGCCCCTGCGGTCCCCACGCTTCGAGCGAGTGGAAGCTCGAGAACAACAGCAGACCCACATCGGCCAGCGGCCGCACCTCCGTGACCGGGCGATAGGCGATCTGCTCAAAGCGCTCTGGCGCTGCCGTGTCGATCATGTACGCATAGCCCCCGGCCACGGCGCAGAGCACCGCGGGATCAGGACACGTCCAGACGCCGGTCGGCACAGACTGGCTGGCGAAGCCGAGCGCGCACGTCGCGAGGAACGGCTCAGCCGCCGCGGGACGCACCATCACTTCGAGTGCGCCTCGCTCCACCTCCTCGACGATTGCCGGATAGGTGAGGTGGCGCCGCGGCAGAATGGGTGGCCGGGCGCGCAGGATCTCCGCACTCCATGCTGCAGGAAAGCTCTGGTTCACCGTAGGCATGCCGTCTCTGTGCGAATCTATCAGTGCTCGTAAACGCACGTCTGTCAGGAGAACCCCAGAAGATGCCCGCGCTCGCCCAATCGCTCTACACCGCGGAAGTGACCGCCACGAATGGCCGCAATGGCCACGTGCGCAGCTCCGACGGCAATGTCGATCTCGCCCTATCGGCGCCGCCCGTGCTCGGCGGCAGCGGCAAGCCCGGCGCCAATCCGGAGCAACTCTTCGCCGCAGGCTACGCGGCCTGCTTCATCGGGGCGATGCAGTACCAGGCCGCCCAGCAGAAGCTCCACCCAGGCGACATCCGCATCGATAGCAAGGTCTCGCTCGGTCCAGGCCAGGGCATTGAAGGCTTCATCGTCGCCGTCCAGATGGATGTGCACGTCGCCGATCTCGATCAGGCCGCGGCAGAGAAGCTGGTGACCGACGCACACCGCACCTGTCCATACTCCAACGCGACGCGCGGCAACATCGATGTCACCTTGACCACTCACGGCGGTCGTTAAGCCGGACCGCTCACTTTGAGCCGCCCGGATTTCGCTGCCAATCCGGGCGGCTTGCGGGTTAGAGTGGGCGCAGATGACCCGTCCTCCGTTACCCAGCGCTCCAGTACTCTGCGCACTTGCCTGCCTGCTGTCGTCCTTCGCTGCTGCTGGTCAAACGCAATCGTCCTCGGAGGACCAGGCAGCCGTCGCGGCGCTGATGCCCTCGCTCCTCGACACCTACAAGGACTTCCACCGCCATCCTGAGCTCTCTCACAAGGAGCAGCAGACCTCGGCGAAGCTCGCGGCCGATCTGCGCAAGCTCGGTTACGAAGTCACGGAGCACGTGGGCCGCTACAAGGACGGCTCCCAGGCCTACGGCATCGTTGCCATTCTGAAGAACGGCGCCGGCAAGCAGCTCCTGGTCCGCAGCGACATGGACGCGCTGCCTGTCGAGGAGAAGACTGGCCTCGACTTCGCCAGCCATGCACGCTCCACGAATGCAGAAGGCGCAGACGTCGGTGTGATGCATGCCTGCG
The DNA here is from genome assembly GCF_051025295.1 of Candidatus Dedyshia acidiphila. Classification (NCBI taxonomy): domain Bacteria; kingdom Pseudomonadati; phylum Acidobacteriota; class Terriglobia; order Terriglobales; family Acidobacteriaceae; genus Candidatus Dedyshia; species Candidatus Dedyshia acidiphila. Next base: position 225,054 of record NZ_JBMGJV010000001.1, read on the forward strand.
GGCACGACGTGCATATGACCGTACTTCTCGGCTTCGCAACGCGCATGGCAGCGGAGAAGAGCCATTGGCACGGCACCCTGATGTTGATCGGTCAGCCGTCGGAAGAGACCATCGACGGCGCACGCGCGATGCTCGACGATCACCTCTACGAGCGCTTCGGTAAGCCGGACTTTGTGCTGGCCGAACACGACTCGGCCGAGTACCCGGCCGGTAGCATCGCGCTGAAGCCCGGACCACTGCTCGCGAGCTCCAGCAGTATCGACGTGGTGATGCGCGGCAAGGGCAGCCACGGCGCGGCCCCGCAGCTCAGCATCGATCCGGTCGTGATGGCAGCCGAGTTCATCCTCCAGATGCAGACCATCGTGAGCCGGCAGATCAATCCGCAGCAGCCGGCCGTGATCACGGTTGGGCAGATCCACGGCGGCACCAAACGCAACATCATTCCCGACGAAGTGCGGATGGGGCTCACCATGCGTGCCTACGACGAGCCCACGCGACTGAAGATGATCGAAGCCGTGCGTCGCACCGCGAACGGCGTGGCGACGGGCTACGGCGTTGCGCCTGACCGGATGCCGCTGGTCGAAGTCAGCCAGAGCGAGATCACGCCGGCGACGCTGAACGATTCCGCCTTCGAAGCACAGCTGGAGTCCGCGGCAAAGCAGGCGCTGGGGACGGACCACGTGCTCGAGGCACACGCGATCATGGGCTCGGAGGACTTCGGGCAGTTCCGCATGGCGAACACGATTCCCGGCGCAATGTTCTGGGTCGGCGCATCCGATCCGGCGAAGCTGGCAGCATCGGAGAAGTCCGGAGTCGCACTCCCCGGGGCGCACTCTGCGCTCTTCGCTCCGGTGGCGGAGCCGACCATCAGCACCGGCGTCACCGCGATGACGGCCATGGCTCTCGACCTGCTTCGCCAGTCCTGAGGCAAACCGGGGCGGGAACCGCTCTCGCCGCGGTTGCGTATTGCTGAGCGGGAGCAAGGCTCGATGCGTGTTCGGCTAACCTGATCGCGCTGCGCTGAACAACGCCGAATGTGGAGAGATGGTCTAGAGCGAACGATGACCAGCAAGACCGCCACAAAACTGCTGTATGTCGCGCTTGGCCTGTTCATCGCCTGGAGCCTGACGTTCTACGTGCTCCAGTCCACTTCCTTGGTGCAGCGAGTCCTGCATAACGATGAACACATCCGCATGCCGTTCACCGTGGATGACGATCTCCTCACGCTTCAGAACCTGAGACCCGAGGCTCGCAGCGCTGGCCTGGTAGAAGGCGACAAGCTGGTGGAGTTGCGCGGTCAGCCGTATCGCAATCGCCGCCAGCTTGTCGCCATCCAGGGCGGCGGCGCAGCCCACCTGCACCCCGGCGACCCGCTGGACCTGACGGTGCGCCACCGTAACGGTGCGCTCGCTCGCCTTCTCGTGCACACAACAGCAGCCGAGCGCCTGGCCACTCAAGTCGCCGTTGTAGCCATCGTCAGCTCCACGGTATTTCCACTCGCCTGCCTGCTGATCGGCTACTGGGTGGCGGCAGCGCGCATCCGTGACCCCAATGCCTGGTTGTTGCTGCTGCTGTTTGCTGTGCCGTCCGGCATCAGCACGTCGCCGTTCTGGTGGAGCGGCCCGCTGTTCTACTGGCAGCTTGGCTGGTACAGCCTGCTGCAGTTTCTCGCCGCGCCCGCCCTGATGGTCTTCGGCATTTACTTTCCGGAGCGCTGGCGCCTCGATCAGCGGGCGCCCTGGGCCAAGTGGCTGGTCCTGATTCCGCTCGCGAGCGGTTGCGTGCTAATCGGCACGCTGATCTGGATGGAATATGAACGGGCGGTGCAATTCGGTCAAACGGTGGCGGCGCTCAGCCACTGGCTGGACCTGATCCTCCGGCCGCTCAGCCTGGTCTGCGTGGCGGCGTACATCGTCGCGCTGCTCGACAAGCTTCGCTCCGCCACGACTGCGGACGCGCGTCGCCGGTTGCAGGTGCTTACCGCGGGCTCGCTCGTCGGCATCGGTGCGCTGCTCGTGATCTTCGTCCTGCTGCCCAGTCTGGGTGTACAGCCGGAGAAGCACCTTTGGCTCACCTCGGTCGGCTTCGTCCTCTTCTTCGCTGCGCCGTTCTCGTTTGCCTACGTCGTTCTGGTGCAGCGTGCGCTGGACGTGCGCATCCTGCTGCGCATGGGGACGAAGTACGCCTTGGCCCGCGCGACTCTCGTGATCGTAGAAATTGCGCTGATCGCCTTCATCTTCTTTCGCCTGCTGCTGCCCCTGTTTCTGCATCGCCAGAACCTGCCGCTCGCTATTGGCGCAACGATCCTGGCCGGCGCTGGGTGCCTCCGGCTGTTCGCGGCTCACGATTCCATCAGCTATCGGGTCCAGCGCTCGCTGGACCGGCGCTTTTTTTCGCGAGGCTTACGACGCGGAGCTGGTGCTAAGCGAACTCTCCGAGCAGGCACGCCGCTTTACCGAAGCCGGACCACTGGTCGATCTCGTCAGCCGGCGCATCGCCGAAGTGCTGCACATTG